>NZ_JBLRVZ010000004.1:0-224169 GCF_048159505.1 Streptomyces sp. T028 | reverse complement strand
CTCGCGGCTTGCTTGAGCCGGATGCGTTGAAAGGCGCACGTCCGGTTCTGAGGGGGCCGGGGCCCAGAGATGGGCTCCGGCTACCCGACCGCGTTGAGGTCGAGTTGGTTTCGGGCTCACCTGGCGCGGGGGTGGGGTTTGTCGTCGGGTTCGTCATCGGGTTCGGGGCCTCGTGGTGCGTATCTGGTGCTGGATTTCGGCGACGAGTTCGACCATGGCGGCTGGCCCATCTAGGACGCGGGCGGGCGATTCGGCACAGTGCTGGACGAGCCACTGGCCGTTCGGGGCCAAAACCGCCGCGTGCACAAGCTGGTGGCGGACCAGGACGTCCGCCCAGGCGGCTGCCTCGGCGCCGGTCGGGAGGGACGTGCGGTGGTTGCGGGAGTGGATGGCGGGTCCTCCATGGCCGGGCGGCGGCCCGGCACAAGTCCGGACCACCGCGTCAGAGGGATGAATCAGGGGGTATGACCTGCGGCTATGCGGGTGTCAGCCGCATAGAGGGCAGCGCTCGTAGTGCCTGCTGAGCGCTCTGGCCATGCGGCTCTTGACACCGTGGACGGTTGTCGCGCTGACCTTCCCCGCCCGTGTGCCCTCGTGGACCCTGGCATGGTTGCCCAGGTACGTGATGTCCCGCTCGTAGCCGCTCTTGATGCGGTCGAAGGATGAGCAAGTCTTCATCGGGTCTTCCTCGGTGTGCGGGGCAGGTGAGCGAGCGTCGGGTCCGCGTACAGGTGGTCCTGGAGCTCGCCGAACAGCTCGTTGCTGACTTTGATGTTGTGTTTGCGCAGGTGTGGCCGGATGGCCCTGCGGGTCATCCGCCCTTCTGCAAGGGCGGCCTTGCGGGCGACCTCGACCTTCACCTCCCACGGGACGTCGTCGTCCTGGTCCGCCGGGGCGGTCTGCACTGCAGGCGGGGCACCGTGCGGGCGCGTGGTCCGCGCGCCTTGCAGACCACCGGAGGAGTCGTCCTCGTCTTGGTCCGCAGGTTGGTCCGCGTGGTCCTGGGCAGGGCTGGTCCGCTGGTCCGGAGCCTCAGCGTCGTGGTCCGGGGGAGCGGATTGTGTCGACTGGCCCGTGGTGCGCAGAGTGTGGTCCGTGTCCTGCGGGTGGTCCTGGGCCTGCATCTGGTCTGCAGGTGAGTTGTGGTCCGTGCCCTCCCGATCGACCTCATCGACCGGTCCGCCGACGTGGTCTGCGCGCTCGTGGTCGGCGGGCCGCTTCGGCTCGGCAGCTGCGTGACCTGCGGTGTTGCTGGTCCGCTCCTTGCGGACTGTCTCCTGCAGACCGGGACCAGTTGCCTGGTCCGCAGGTTGGCCCGCGTGGTCCGGCACGGCGTTGGCCCGCTGGTCCGGAGCCTCGGCGTCGTGGTCCGCGGGATCGGAGCCCGTCGGCTGGTCTGTGGTTTGCAGACGAACCTGCCCACCTGCCTGGTCCCCGGCATGGCCCTGGACCGTGTGCTCCGGACCAGACTGGTGCGCTGGTCCGCCAGTGCTGTCAGCAGGAGGCCGGTGGTCCGCGCTGGCCCGCGCCAGAGGCACGGCTTCCTCGTTGCCGGGGGTACGAGGTGTGCCGGGGCCGGCCTTGGCTGACGCAGTGGTCTGGGCTGGAATCAGGGTCCGGTCCGCATTGACCGTGGCGCCGAGATGGACGGCCAGTGCGGCGGCCAGTGGTGGCACGGCCGACACGGCGATCACCAAGTAGGGGCTGGTTATGAGGTGCCCGGTCGACACCAGGTGGCCGACCGCGTTGAGGATGACGGACACCGCGACGGTCGTGAGCGTCAGCACCTGGCCGAGCTTTCGGCCGACGCCTGCCGCGATCCAGGCGAGGCCGGCGACGAGTGCCAGGGCATCGACGCTCACGGGGAGGGACCAGGCGAGCACGGCGCCCCAGCCCACGGCGCGTCCGAGGGCGGCAAGGGTGTCGGCGCTGGCCGCCATGGCGACGACGGTGACCAGGGTGGCGCCGACGACGATCAGGATGCGCTGGGTCTTGGTGGTGCCCACCTGCTGGACTCTTTCGTCGGGGTGGTTGCGATCGTGAGGCGCTTCTTCGCTCCGTCCGGCAGCGGCTGCGGCGGGAGGTGCAGCGGTGGGGTGGGTCATGCAGCCTTTCCGAGCGCGGTGATTAGGGCGGACGTGTGGACCTGGCGGGGCACGGGCGAGGTGGTCACCTCGGACTCGTCTCCGTCCTCCCCTTCGTCCTCGGGGTGCTCCTCATCGGTGGCGTCGGTCTCCTCGTCGTAAAGGCCCCAGTAGCGGTCGCGATCCGTGACGTCGTGGGCGGCCTGCCGCATCAGGTCCTTGGCCCACTCGAGTTCGAGCTGGAGCGTGTAGGCGAGGCGCTCGACCGTCCATCCGCGGGCGTAGGCGTGCCGGACCACTGCTTCGCGCTCGGCTTCGCTGAGGTGCACATCCCGCCCCTGGAAGGCGGCTAGCACCCGGCTGTAGTCCAGGCGCTTGCTGACCCTGGCGTGCCAGCGGCGGCGCTCGGCCTCGGTCAGCCCGCCCCACATGCCGTGGCGGATCTCGTTGTCGAGGGCGTAGTTGAAGCAGTCCTTCTTGACCGGGCACCGGCCGCAGATGGACTTGGCCTCGGCGATGGCCGCGTGGCTGCGGGGAGCGTGGAAGAACAGCTCGTCGGCGTCCTCGGCGGGCATGCCGTAGCACAGGCCGCGGGCGTGCCAGCTGTGGTCGGCGATCCCGCGCAGCGTCGGGCGCGCGGTGTCGTTCGTGGTGATGGTGCGCAAGGAAGTCTCCGGGTACGCCTCGGTGGGGCGCGCGGTGCCGACGGCGGGTGGATACGGCGCGGCGCGGTGGTGAGGCGGGGTGAGGGCGCGGCGGTGCCGCACCGGAGGTGGCGTCAGGGGGAGGGGGCCGGGTTTCAGCGGCGGAGGAAGCGGCGGTCCGGGCCGGTGAAGTGGACCGGCGTGCACATGCCGGACAGGCGGGACAGGACGCGGTCGCCGATCTTGTCGCGGAGGACCGGCTGCTGTGGGGGCACGCTGCGGTCGCGGACGGGCGGCAGGTTCGTGGTGAAGATCGTCGGCAGGCGGTTCTGGCAGCGCCAGTTCACCAGCCGGAAGGTGATCTCCTCCGTCCACTCCGAGCCCTTGGCGGCGCCGAGGTCGTCGAGCAGCAGCAGCGGCACCCGCACGATCCGGCGCAGCATGTGCTCCGGGTCGACACCGGCCTGCGGGCGCATGTCGGCATACAGGTCGGCGGCGGTGGCCGCGTGCCAGGTCACGCCGCACCCGGCGGCGGTCAGGGCCCGGATCGCCCCGTACGCCTGGTGGGTCTTGCCGGCCCCGGTGTCGCCCCACAGCAGCAGCGACGGGCCGTGCGCGATCCGCCGGCGCCCGGCCGTGCCGAAGTGCGGGTTGAGTCCGCCCGCGTTCGGCTCGACGGCTGCCTCGGTGATGGTGCGCACCCAGGCGGCGACGTCGGGGTGCTCGACCACGGCGTCGCGGTAGTCGACCGGGATGCGCTCCTGGGCGGCTTCCAGGGCCGGGATCGGCTCCGGGGTGTCCGGCAGCGGCGCGGTCGGGTCGATGCCGCGTTCGGCCAGCTTCGCCTCCAGGCGGGCACGGAGCCGCTCTCCGATGGCGGGCTGCGGGTCGGCGAGGTGTGCGCGGGTCACAGGCGGCCTCCGAACGTCGTCGGCTCGGTCGGGTTGAGGTACGGCGTGTAGCGGGAGGAGTTGGTGCTGGCCCAGGGCCCCGCGCCGGAGGCGGACGACGGCACCGAGGCAGCCTGCGGGGCAGCGTTGACGACCTCGTTGACCAGGCTCGGCAGCACGCTGGGGTGCAGCCCCTTGGCCCGCAGCCGCTCCAGTGCTACGCGGATGTCCTGCGGCTCGAAGCGCTCATCCAGGAGGACCTTGACCTTGCGCCCCAGCAGCCCGAGGAAGTCCTCCGGTGGTCGGCGCTGACAGTCCCGGATGTACTCGGCCACCAGCTCCTTGGCGGAGACCGATCCGGGGACGGTGTCGGGTGTGGGCGCCTCGCGCCCCGTAAGGAAAGATCCAGGATCCAAGATCCTAGATCCAGAGCGGGAGTCCTCCGGTACTCCTCCCGTAGTCCTCCCGGAGCCCTCCGGGAATGCCACCCCACCTGCAGTTTTCCCGGACGGTGCCGGAGCAGGGACAGCGAGCCCGTCGGGAGGCCCAGACGCAGGTTCACCGGCGCCGGGGGCGGACTCAGCAGGGGCGGTGGCGGCGGGAATGGGGCTGTGCACCGCTCCCTGCGGGCTCCCGGAGTCCTCCCGGAGGTTTCCGGGAGACGTCACGGAAACTTCCGTGCGCGCCGTGGAGCAATCGCCGGTCTGGCACTTGCCGCACGGCTGACTGCCCTGGTGGCTGGGGCAGCGCGGCACACGGGACGCCGTGGGCTTGTTGATCTTCTGGTGCTGCTCCCACGTCACGACGTGGAGCCACGTCCGCCCGTCACATCCGGTGTAGCGGCAGATCAGCCCTGCGGCAGCCAGTTCCTCCAGGTCCTGGGCGACGTCGGCGGCCGTGTGCTCCGGGCGTAGGGCCCACAGCCGACCGGCGATGATCGCCGGGTGGTCGCGGTGACGGCCGGAGTCGTCGGCCTGCGTCAGCAGCCCGATGAAGGTGAGCATGGCGGTCACCGAGCACTCGGCCAGTGACTCGGACTCGAACATCTCGGGCTTGACGGTACGGATGCGTGCCATCAGGCATCACCGCCACTGCGATGCACCGACGGCGTGAAAGGGGCACAGGCTGCCGCGCCGGCCAGGCACAGTGGCCTTTTGCGCAGGGCAGTCGACATGCGAAACTCTCCTGTGAAGTGAACCCGCGCCGGTACGCCCCGTGGAAAGGGCCGGTGCGGTGATGGGTGAATCTCCCGCCCTTGCACAGGCAGGAGTGTCATCTCGCGATCGGCGTCTGTGAGTTGCACGCTCCCAGACGCCGACGCTGTTCTCCGGGCCGTAGCCCTGGGCTCGGGGCGGTGCGCGTCGCAACGCTTCTCCTCTCGTGCAGGTCGCAGCGGGGCCGGTGCCCCGCGGGGGGACCAGCAACATACGTGTGACCTGGCACGACATCCAGACTTAGCTCTTGAATCCTCTACAACTTGTCGCGGCACCGCCGAGGGCGGGCCGCCGAGGCGGAGCGAAGCGAAGGGGCGGCGGTCCCCGGAGTCACACGGCGCACGCCTCGAGCGGGTTGGCCGCTCGGCTTAAGAGGTGCTGCGGCATGGCTCGGACTTTCTGACGGGGATTGGGAGAACGGGCTGCCCGCTGCAGGGCGGGGCGCTACCGGCCCCGGACACGCAGATGGAGCACGCCGCGCCGTCGCGAAGAGGGGACCTCTCGCACGAGGTGTGGGCCTCACCGCAGCCAGGAGGGGCTGGTGGGGAGGCCGAAACCAGAGGCCCAGCTGTATGCGAAGGCACCCTGTTTTCGCTACGCTGAAGCTATTCCCAGCCGAAGAAAAAGTCAACAAGATGCATTCGCTTCAACTTGCAGAAAAAGCGAGGTCTGATGCCTGCCCGTCACTTCGACCGACACCGTGCTCGCGCGGTACGGCGAGCTGCCGACATCCTCCAGAGCGAGGTGGCGGCAGAGCTGGGCGTGTCCGACTCCGCGGTAGCGAACTGGGAGGCTGGCCACTCCTCGCCCGATCCGGAGAAGCTACCCGCATACGCGGCGGCGCTCAGGGGCGACCTCGACGATCTGTTTCCCCGTACCGGCCTGCCCGACCTGGCTGACCTGCGCTGCGATGCCGGCATCTACCAGTACGAGACGGCCGCGGTGATCGGAACCAAGAGCGCCGGCCCGGTCGCGGGAGCCGAACGAGGTGACCGCCGGCTCAAGGACAAGTACGTCCCACCCCTGGCAGCGAAGTACTGCGTCAGCGAAGCGGAGCTGCGCCGGGCCGAGGACCGTTCCATGGCCGCCGCGGAGGCGAGAAAGAACGGCACGGCGGCAGAGCCGGGAGCCCAGGAAGCTACTGCCGCGGAGTTCAGCGGACCGCCGGGATCCCTCGCCGAGAAAATCACGCTGATTCTGCAGCGTTCGTATCCCGGTCCACAGGGACCCCCCTCGGACGCCGAGATGGCGGCCGACGTGAATGCCCATGCCGGGGCGGCGATCATCACCGAGGGGGACTTCGCCGATCTGCGGACCGGTGTCACGGACACGGCGCCGCCCGCGGTCCTGGACGCGCTGGCCGCCGTGATCGGCGTGTCTCGGATGTACTTCGAGCCGGACGAGGCTGTGGCCGCCCAGGTCTATGAGGGGCTGCAGTTGCTGGCCGCCGCGAAGAAGGGTGCCGTGGGCCGTGTGAGGGCCCGCGGCCTGGGCTCGCGGGGCCTGTCGCCTAAGGCGCTGGCGCTGGTCAACGAGCTGGTGGCGGAGCTGGAGGAGAAAGAAGCGGACACGGGCAAGTAGTCCGGCCCGCAGCCCTTGAGGTTGCGGGCCGGTGGCGTGGCTACTGCTTCTTCTGTGCCGGAGAGTCCGGCTGGTGCACTCGTCCTGCCGCGATCACAGTGCGGATCTGGCGGAGGGCGCTGAGGTCGTCCAGCGGATCTCCGTCGACGACCAGCAGGTCCGCGATGAGTCCGGGCGCGATCCGGCCCGTCTTCTCGCCCAGCCCGAGGGCTCCGGCCGCGTCCGCGGTGGTCATGTCGAGGATCCTGCTGTTGGGCAGGCCCAGATGCTTGTAGAAGGCGAGTGCTGGCACGAGCCCGTCGAACCCGGCTCGCTGCACGCCGGCGTCTGTTCCGGCAACGAGCTTGGCGCCGGCCTCGGCCATCTCCCGGACAAGGGCGAACATGGCTGCCGCCCGCTCCTCGCCGAAGAACTTCGGTAGCATCTGCCAGTGCGGGCTGACGGCCGGGCAGACCACGATGCCCTGGTCGATGATCTTCTTCAGGACGTCCCGACGAAGATCGAAGCCGTCACTCGTCATCCAGGTGCAGTGCTCGATGGTGTCCACGCCGGCGTCTACGGCCGCGCCGATACCGTCCGCTCCGTGAGCATGCGCGGCCACCGGCACGCCGGCCTGATGGGCTTCGTCCACCAGGGCCTGGAGTTCCTCCGTGGAGAACTGGCTCTGCCAGCTCTTCGGCCCGTCCTTGGTCAGGCCGCCACCGGTCACCATCGCTTTGATCACGCCGGCGCCGGCCGCGAGGTTGCGCCGCACGAGATCACGGACCTCGGCCACGCCGGAGACCTCACCGCCCAGGAAATAGCAGTGGCCTCCGGGTGGGGTCGCCGGTGTGCCCGCGGCCACGATACGAGGGCCGGGAGTGCTGCCCCGGCTGATCTCCTCGTTGAGGCGGAAGGCCAGGCCGCCTCGGTCGCCCAGGTCGCGGACCGTCGTCACACCGCTCAGCAGGAGCTGTTCCGCGCGCCGGCGCATGTCCTGAAGCAGTCTCTCGTCGCTCGACGCTGCGAGGGTGGCCACAGGCTCGCTGCCACCGTCGAACGCGAGATGTACATGCGCGTCGATCAGTCCGGGCATCACCGTTGCGTCGGGAAACGCCAGGTGCGTGCCGTCGGCGCGGTCAGCGAGGTGCGTGCGCGGCCCGACTTCGGTAATCGAGTCGCCCTCGACGAGGACAGCGCCGTCTTCTAGGTACGTCCCGGAGCCGGTCAGGACCCGGCGGGCGGTGATCAGCATCACGTCTCGTCTCCCTCGCTCTTCCACGGTCACGCGGTCAGCCGGAGTGCTTCGGACACCGCGATCAGCTGGCGGACATCCGCATTCCGGTCGTCTTCCTGCGGCACCGCCAGGGAGACTGCCTGCCCCGGCGTCGGGTCGCCGTTCTTGATCATGGTTACGGCGGATCGCAGGCGCTGGGCCAGCTGAGTCGGCTCAAGGTCCAGCAGGTCGGTGCCGTCCTCGCCGCGCACCAGGTAGGGGCTGATGTCGACGAGTCCGTCCCGGCATTCCACTATCCGCCGGTGGTAGCGGCGGTGCACGCCGCGCGCCCGCCACCGGTCCCAGAGCCCGCGGGAAGCAGGGCGCAGCTCATTCTCGGGGTAGACCTCAATCAGCAGCTGCCACAGAGGGGTCAGCCGACGGTGATCTCGCCGCCGGTGCAGCCACAGCCGCGTCGCCGTGATCCTGGCGCGGACTCCCGAATAGGTGATGCCTGCGACGAAGAGCAGACTCGACACCACCAGCCCGACCGCCACGCTCACCGTGAGCTGGTGCGGCACGGACCCCCCGCTCCACCGGACGGCGACGAAGACCGCGCGGACAGCGCAGGCTACCGCCATTGCCCCGAGGCCGATCGCGGTCATCCACAGCCCCGTAGCGTGCGGGCGCTGCGACATGCGGGCATAGCGGGCGGACCACCATCCGGCAGCCCCGAGCGCGTACATCAGATACAGGCCGGCGCCGACGTAGAAGAAGGCGACCTGGGAGATCGTCATGTCCGCCGTGCTGAATGAGCCGGCCAGTGCCTCGTGCGGCACGCTCACGGCCGCCAAGGTGATCGCCACGGCGACCACGGTCACGACGATGGCTTCCCACCGGGCGCGGCGCCGCGCCGCCTGCCCGTCGGCCGAGTACAGGTAGAAGCACATCAGGAAGTAGACCGTCCCCAGCAGCAGGACGTTCTGGACCAGCTTTGCCGTGCCGTGCCCGGCGACGGTGTCGATGCCGGTGCTGCCCCCCGGCATGGCTACCGGATAGGACAGGCCCGCGCTCAGGAGGGAGAGGGCGACCGAGCGGGTGGGCGCGTCGTGTGGGGCACGCGACCACAGGTAGAGCCGCCATATGACCGCAGCCGCGATGATCAGCAGGAGTATCTTGGTCACGGACTACAACCACCCTCGCCGGTCGCCTAGGGCGGACTGAACCCGACGTACCTCCGGGTCTTCCGACAGCGGGGGGAGTTCGTCGAGCACCGAGGACCACTCCAGGATGATCGTGGCTGCGAGTTCGACCGAGCACTCTTCCTGGTCCTCGTACGAGCAGCGGCGGGCGACCCGCCGGATCAGCTTGGGATCGAGGACGGGGATGAGGGTTGCCCAGCCCTCGACGAAGTCGTCCGGGGATTCCTCCGGCGTGGCTTGGTCCTCCTCCCATTCGGCGACGAGGATGTGGAGGATCTCGTGGAGGATGATCTGCCGCTGGTGCAGCCGGGTCGTCTCCTGCTGGTACAGGATCACGTCCATATCCGGCATATCGATCCACAGTCCCGAGGGCCCCGGCTTCTCCAGCGGGAAGGGGCGCAGGACGATCGGGCGTCCACGCCTCTCGCTGAGCGCCCGGACCAGCTCCTCCAGGTTCAGGGGAGGCTGTATACCGAGCTCTCGAAGTTCTCGCCGCAGGCGGCGGTGCAGTTCCCGCTCTACCGCCCGCTTGTCGGCGGTACGCCACCGCCCCAGTCGGCGACGGCTTGCTGAGCGTTGCACAGGCCCCTTGGGGTCTGCCGCGCTGCGGTCATGTCTTTCCGACCACATCAGTAATCCCCTTCGCGCCAGCCGTTGATCGCGCCGACACGAAGCCGGGCGCCGACCACGCCCGTGTCGACAGCATCCAGTCCCCTCTGCACAGCGCGGCCGCAAGTGGTCACGGGCGTCCAGGGCAGCGCGTCGTTGGTCGCGAGCGGCCGGGCCGTGAATCGCAGGACGCGTTCCCCAGGACTCCCAAGCAGCGAAAGATCACTAGCGCGAACGACCAAAGAAGCAAAGTCATATGCCGTCGGCATGCATCGGGAACGCCATCGGACATTACGCGAAGCTCGAATCGGCGCAAGGTTCTGAGTCACTGCTCACGTACCGGCGGTGTTGAGTGTGAGGTCGCCACAAATCGGCACACGTTGCTCTGGATCATGGCTTGAAATTGGGCCTCGCGCGCAGCTCGCAAGCGCCACAATCACAACGAAGATCAATCACATCCGTTATGAATCTGAGACTTTTCATCTGACCTGAAAGCGGACATCGATCTATCAAAGCGGCAATGTGGTTCTGCTTGGAGGGTTGGCTCTGGTGTGGAAGTGGTCACTTTTGAGCCAATCGAGGTGCCGATCGTCGGTAGCCTCCAGGCTATGGCTAGTGACATATCCAGTCAGGCTCCTGGCTACTTGGAGTTCTGGACTGAGTACCATCTGTGCACGTTGACGACGATGCGCTCCGACGGCAGCCCGCATGTGGTGCCCGTGGGTGTCACTCTTGACGCCGATGCGGGGGTAGCTCGCGTTATCACACGCAAATCAAGTAGGAAGGTCGCCAACATCCAGGCGTCACGTCCTGGCGAAGCCCGCGTCGCTGTCTGTCAGGTCGACGGGGGACGCTGGGCCACCCTGGAGGGCAGGGCCGAAGTTGTCACCGACGCTGCCGCTGTCGATGACGCAGTGGCCCGCTACGCCGAGAGGTACGGCAGAATGCCAGGCCCCGATCCCGAGCGCGTGGTCATCGAGATCAAGATCGAGCGGGCTATGGGGCTGGTCAGCCATACCCGCCCCATGTCGACGGAAGGCGCCGCCTGAGCCGTAGCGCACATTGCGGACCAAGACGCTGTCCACCAAAACTCCCGCCCGGACGATCGTCGGCGCAGTACACAGGAGGGCGAGCAACCGCTTTCGTATTCAGCGCGATGCGCTGAGTCGGTCTTGTGCTATCTCGCCGCGAGCCGCGGGCAGTTCGTTGTAGGCGATCTTGGTGTCTCTCCCCGGGATCCGGTCTGGTGAAGCCGTAGTGATCGCCGGATTTGGGGTCGGGCTGGCCTCTACCCTGATGCGGTGAGCCACTATTCGATGTCAGCCAAGGATGTAGTCGCGCTTGTGGAGCGGCTCGACGCGCACGGCGTAGATGCGTGTATCGGGGGCGGATGGGGTGTGGATGCGCTGCTCGGGGAGCAGACGCGAGAACATTCCGACCTTGACGTATGGGCGCCGGCCGCACATCTTGAGCAGTTGTTCGTCGCGTTCGTTGAGGCTGGTGTCGACCGGATCTTTCCGTGGCCTGGCGACAGGCCGTGGAACTTCGTCTTGCACGACGGTGTTCGGCTGCGGATCGACTTGCACCTCTACGAGCCGCTCGCGGACGGATCGCTGCATTACGGATCCGTGGTGGGGGGCGGTCCCTTTCCGGCTGAGGCCCTCGCCGGACGTGGTTCGATTGCCGGAACTGCAGTGCGTTGCGAGTCGGCGGAGTGGGCGGTGCGCTGGCATACCGGCTATCCGGCTCGTGATGTCGATCGCCACGACGTGCCCTTGCTGTGCCAGCGGTTCGGTATCCCTGTGCCTGAGGGCTTCGGGCCGCTTGAGGAGCGTTCCCCAAGCGGCCCGGCGTAGACGCAGGTGATCCTTCTCGATCGGGTTCTCCTCGTGCCCGACGCGGGACGCTCAGGCTTCTGAGTTCTAGCGGAAGTCGGCGTGATGTCGGGCCTCGCGTAGCAGGGCGAGGAAGGGCAGCCAGGTGCTGGTCGCGCACCGTTGCCGGACCTGCGCAGGGGTGAACCATCCGGCAGGCCCGCACTCCGAGTCCGGGGGTGGGTCCACCGGCGGATCGGCGAGGCCGGTCTGCGCGGTGAACATCAGCGTGTACGACACCGGGTACGGGTACGAATAGCTGGCTGGCGGTTTCTCGTGCAAGGTGAACCGTTGCCATCCGAGCAGCGCCAGCGCCTTGGCAGGTACGAGAAGCCCGGTCTCTTCGCTGATTTCTCTCGCTGCGGCCTGCCGGGCGTCCTCACCCGGGTCGATGTGACCGCCGGGCACGTCCCAGCCCCGTCCGGGAAGGTTGACGTGCGTCAGTAGCAGGTGGCCTTGAGTCTCGGATACGAGGCCGAAGGCCGCGGTGGTCAGGTGCTGTGGTGGGGATAAGCCTGCGCTGACCACCTCCATCAGATGCGGCACCGGGATCCATGAGGCGCTGCCGGTGGCGATGACCTTCTCCGTCATACATTCGCTCGCAGGGTGTCGACGAGCCTGGTCGTCGAGTACGGCGTATTCCGGTCGATCGCGTGCACCTGTGCCGCGACCTCGACGGCGGAGGCCACTTCGCTCGGGTACGCGGAGATGCTCGCGCGCGCGGTGGCGAAGACCTGCGGACGCAGGAAGCGGATCTGACGGTCGGCGGTGGGCTCGTCGTAGAGGAACACCCGGTCGACGCACTTCAGGGCGCCCACGAGGGTGACGCGCTCGCGTTCGCCGACGATGGGCCTGTTGGGGCCTTTGAGGTCCCGGACGGACTGGTCGCTGTTCACGCCGACGACCAGGAGGTCACCGAGCCGTCTTGCCTGCTCCAGGAAGCACAGGTGTCCGGCGTGCAGGAGGTCGAAGCAGCCGGTGGCGAGCACGGTCCGGTCGCCGGGCCGGCTGCTGAGCCAGTCCCGGATGTCGTCGAGTGTCGCCGGGCCGGTGCTGAATTTCGGCGCTGTCATCGCGCGGCGCCCATGAGCAGGTTCTGTGCCGGCGCCAGCTCGACCCAGCGGCCGTCGTCGGCGGCCGAGGCGTAGGCCGCGTCGATCACCAGGGAGGTCGTCAAAGACTCGGCCAGCAGCGGTGCCGCCTGTTCCGGGTGCCGGGTCTTGACCAGGAAGTCGGCGAACATCGCGGCGAACCAGTCGGGGTGCCTGGGGTCGTCGAAGTTCGATCGCAGGGCCGCACGGTGCGGCTGGCCGTTCAGGCTGTACTGGACGTCGTCGTTCTCCACGGTGACCCAGCCGCCGCTGCCGATGATCGAGTAGTAGCTGTTGCGGTAGCCGGCCGACCAGGTCACATCCAGTTCGATCTGGACATCGTCGTCGCACCGGATGATCAGCTTCGCGGTGTCCTCCGTGCCGGTGTGCCCGTCGGGGCGCAGGGAACCGATCAGGCAGGACACGGCCAGCGGCGTGCGTCCGGTCAGGTGGGTCGCCAGGTACACGCTGTGGGGACCGTGGTCGCGGAGGATCCCGCCACCGGCGATGACCGGATCGCGCCGCCAGTGCGGGTTCCACTCGGGGACGCCAACGGCATGGCCCTGGCGCAGGGTGCGGAAGCGGGCACTCAGGACGTCGCCGAAGCCGGGGCTCTGCACGACCCGTTCCATCTCCGTCAGGATGGGCGCGAACTTGTAGTTGTGGCAGGGGTAGAACACCTTGTCCGAGGCCGCGATCTGGTCGAGCACGCGGTCGTAGCGGCCCTCGTGCGGCATCAGCACCGGCTTTTCGCACAGCACGTGCAGACCATCGCGCAGCCCGCGCTCGATGTAACCGGCGTGGCTGTTGGGCGGCGTGCAGATGTCGACGAAGTCGACAGCCTCGTGGTCGATCATCTCCTCGTAGGTGGCGTAGGCGCGCAGCCCGGCGCTGCGGGCGGCTGCCGCGCGTGCCGGGGTGGGGTCGACGGCGGCGATCACGTCGATGCCCGCAGTGTTGCGGTATCCGATGGCGTGACCGGTCGCGATGGTTCCGTAGCCGATGAGGGCGCCCCTCATGATGTACCTCCGTCACAGAGCAGTTGGAGAAGCTGGTCGCGATGTGCGGTGAGCTGGACGTCCGAGCGCACGCGGTAGGTGGGGCAGTTGGTAACCGCCGCGTGCAGCTGCGCGCGCATCCGTCCGTAGTGCGTGGAGAAGGCCCGGTAGTCGCCGCCGCACAGGTCCAGCAGGTCCTCTTCGAGCCGGTAGACGTTGAGCCCGAAGGCGAATTGTTCGACGATGCCAGCCGCCTCGGCCGGGGGCAGTCGGTGCACGTCGTGTTCGCCAGGGGCGCGGAAGTCGGCGATCCATATGGCGCGCAGGGGCACCGCGGCGCCCGCGTGGTGGGGGAACGCGTCGTACGGGTCGACGAGGCGCTCGCGTGGGTCGAGGGCCGCGGTAGTCGCCGCCTGGTCCAGCCAGGGGCCGGGCCGCATCCGCATGGTGCTCGCGACTCCCTGGACGGCGCCGCTTTCGAGGACCACGTGTGAGTTGGTGATGAACGTCGCGCCGTTCCGGCACAGCCCGGTGACCAGGACGGACTTGCCAGCGCCACCGCGGCCGACGACCAGCGTCGCCGCGTCGCCGACCGCGAGGGCGGCTGCTTTGAGGAAGAGCCCACCGGTGGCGGCGGTGTGCCGAAGGAGCAGGTACTTCACGATGTACGGCCAGACCAGCCGTTGAAGGTGGTCCCCCACGAGCACGATCCGGTTGCCCGAGCTAGACATCCGCACCGGGGGGCCGAAATGGTCGGTCACGTAGTAGCCGGAGGCGAAGTTGAGGGCGCGCGCCGTGGTGTCGGCGGGCAGGCCGGGATCGGCGTCCGACAGGCACCACAGTTCCACGTCCGGCACGGCGCCGACCGGCATTCGGGCGGCGCGGCTGAAGTAGTGCAGCGCGGGGAAGTCGGGCACGTCGCTGGCGATGCGCAGGGTGAGAGGGCCGACGCGGACGACCTGATCCGTGCGTAAGGACACGGACCCGAGCATGGGCGGGTGCGTCATCGTCCTTCCTTTCCCAGGGTCGTGCAGGCCGACCGGAAGTGGTCGGGATCCTGCCGGGCGGTGTCGAGGGCGTCGATGCGGTCCACCAGTGCGCGGATTGCCGCGTGCGGCGCGGTGACGGGCCCGGTGTCGTTGCCGGCGAGAAGCTCGGCGACCTCGGCGACGACGAATTGGCGTTCTGCCTCGTCCACCGCGTCGGCCACGGCCTGGACCGCCTCGTTGAAGCAGCCGTGCCGGCGGCCCGCGATCAGGATCTCGGTGGTCTTGCGGTCGTAGTCGTCCGCGTCGGTGCGACCGGCGCAGCTCAGGTAGTGCTCGACACGGAAGTTGACCAGGCCCGGATATCGGGGCAGCCCGGTGACGGGGTCGAGGTCGGGTGACCGGACCTGCCAGATCTGCCGGTCGGCCTGGTTGTAGGTGCCCAGGTCCGGGTCGGTGACACCGCGTCCGGCGAGAACCGCCGTCACCTCCGGGCGCGGCGGGAACTGCACCGGGCCGGGCGCATTAAGGTCCCAGGCGTCGGGGTCCAGGTAGCCGTGCAGGCATGCGCGGACCTGGGCTTCGGGGCACAGGACCCCGAGTTCTTCGACTCCGATCTGACCGCGGCAGTAGGCGACCCGGTCCCCGTGCGGTACAGGGCCTTTGCCCGGGACCTGTGTCTTCTCGAAGTCGACGAGATAGTGCCGGCCGTCGTGCACGAGGACGTTGCGGGGACTCAGGTCGCCCCAGAGGATGCCGCGGTCGAGGAGGGCGTCCATCAGATCCCGGTAGTCGCGCAGCAGCGACGTGTGCTCGCCCGGCGCTAGCAGCATCGACTCGGCGGTCTCACCGGGCACCCACTGCCAGACGGCGTAGACGTGCCCGGTGGCGCCGTCCCGGATGGTCGCGATCAGTGGTGCGAGCTGAAGACGCAGGTCCCGACCGAAGGTGACCGGGCCGGCGAGCCGGGAGGCGATGGCGCGGTAGGCGAACTGTTCCTGGGCGAACCGGCCGGGTTTGGCCGGGTTGGCGCGTTTGCTGATCACTCGGGTGCCGTCGGGCAGACGCCACGACTTGACGATGCCCTGGCGCAGGCGGGCGTTCGGTCCGGGCACCTCGTGCTGGCTCTCCACGAAGTCCGAGAAACCCGTGCCGAAGTGGTGCAGCAGGGCACCGATCATGTCCCGGCGCCCGTGATCGGGTACGTATGCCCGGGTACGGTCGTCGGCCGCCGTCAGCACCCGTCCCAGGTCGCCCGTGAGGCTTGCCTCAGCCGTGCCAGGGCGGGCGAACCGGCGCCGCCCGATCTCGTGCTGCAACCGGGCGCGCTCCTGAGCGTTCCCGGAGGACGCCAGGCGTTCACACAGCCCAACGACGCCGTCGGGCGAGTCCGGCCGCAGGTAGACCGCGACCAGGCGGCAGTCCCCGGTGACCTCACGCAGCCGGGCCGCCACCGCGGCGGCGCGCGCCGGCAGCTCCGCCAGCCGCTCACCGATCAGGGCCTGGACACTCGCTTCGACCCGCCCGGTCGTGTCCCAGGAGTATCCAGGCAGTTGAGCGGCGCGGATCACCGGACACCCACCCGAGCCGCCGACTGCCAGGTGGCGGGACGCAGCACCGCCGACAGCAGCGCTCCGGAAGCGTCCTGCTCGGCCACGCCGACCAGCATCTCGCCGCCTGCGCGGGGGACGCGGTAGCGCAGCCGGACGCGCCGCCCGGTCAGCAGGTCACAGGTGTCGTGGCCGCCGACAGCGGTCAGCTGTCCATCGGACAGGACCCACTCCGTTCCGCTCGCTCCGAAGTCGACCCGGCCGCGTTCGGTCGCCGCGTCGGTTGATTCCGGCAGGCCGACCATGACCGTCACCAGGTCGCCGTCGCGGCTGACCTCAACCGTCCAGGGCGGCGCCGGGCGGCCGGTGTCCAGTTCGATCCGACTTCCGAGCAGGGGGTTCACGGCGGCGGGGTCGAACCAGCCGGGCAGGAGCAGCGTCTCCTCGTCGACCGGAAGCCGCGCCCAGAAGTCCCACCACAGGCAGCGGGGAAACGGTCCGGTGCCAGCCGGTACGGGCAGCGGATTCCTCCCGAGGAGCACGGTCGAGGCCCAGCCCGCCCAGCTCACCGCGTCCCCCGCGTCCAGCTCCGCGACCAACGCGAGGAACCGTTTCGTATCGAATGCCTCGTGCTGGACCAAGGCGTGCACGTCGGCCAGCTCGGCCAGCTTCACGTACGGCTTGGCGCGATGCGACAGAGACCACATGTTGGTGAAGTTCAGGAAGGCGTGGGCGCAGAGCACGATCGCCAGCAGGCAGGGGTCGGGAACCTGGACCCGGCCCACCGTGACGGTGCCGCCGTCGACCATCCGGCCGTGCCGGATCGGGTGCATCGAGGGAGCACGGCGCGGCTGATACCAGGTCTCCCGCTGCGGGGGTGTGAGGTCCGCGTTCCGCACCGCACCGTAGCCGGGTACCGGAACGTAGGCGTGCACGTCGATCTCGACGCCCTCACGGGTGAATTCGCCGAGTTCGTGGAGGAACGGTTCCCGGGTGCGCTCGTAGCCGAGCCGGGTCAACGTCTCGATCAGCGGCCCCCCGTCGGCACAGACCAGGTCGATGTCCCCGCACCGCAGCAGGTGCTTGTCACCGGTGAGCAGCCCGGTCGCGATCCCTTTCACCAGAACCGGTGGGGGCTGCTCGCCGAGCGCGGCCACGATCCGGTCGACCGCACGGATGTGGGCCTCGGCGAGCGCCTGGGTGTCGGAATGCATCGCCGCTACGGGCCCGCCGAGCCGGTCGCGCAGCCATGCCGGTCCCGTGGGAAGGCGCCGGGCCAGACGGCCGCTGAGCGCGTGCTGCCCGATCAGGTCGAGGAGCTCACGGTCGTCGAAGTCCTGGTCCTCCGGGAAGTCGGGCGCACCGGCAGCCCACCGCAGGACCTGCGTGACGGCGCACATCACAGCACCACGAAGGCGGGGTACGGCGACTGCGGAAACCGCTGGACGCGGTGGCCGGTGAGGTCGATCGCGTTCTTCAGCGCCACGGTCTCACCGGGGAAGTCCGGGTGCGTCAGCTCGTCGAAGGTCAGGACGCTGCCGGCGGGCATGTGCGGGCGAAGCAGCTCCAGGCACTTGCGGGTCGGATCGTGCAGGTCCATGTCGAAGTAGGCGAGCGCCACGATCGTCTGCGGGTTGCGTTCCAGGTAGGCGGCCAGCTGCTCCGGAGCGTCGCCCTTGCACAGCTCGAAACGCTGGATGTGCGCCATCGGCGCCTCGGCCTCGTGTAGGCGCAGGACCTGTTCCAGGTAGTTCTCGTAGCCGGGCGTGACGCTCATGCTGCCCGGGAAGACGCGGTCGGAGTCGCCGTCCTGGGGAGCCGGGTCGAGGAAACCGGTGAAGGTGTCGAACCCGACGATCTTCCGGTACATGTTGGTCGGCTCGTGGCGGGCACGCAGCGCGTTGAACACGGACAGGTGGCGGCCCCAGCGGACGCCGAACTCGACGATGATCCCGTGGACGCCGAGGATGTGCCGGTAGAGCTGGTCGAGGGTGAGGATCTCGTTGATGCGCTGCGGGCGCATGAAGACTTCGAGGTGGTCGAGCAGCGCCTCCTCGGGGATCGGTCGCTCGGCGAACAGCTCCATGAGCCGGTTTCTGGTCGCCTGTTCCGTGTCGGAGGGCGCGATCAGCCGGGTTGTCGTCACTCGTGGTCTCCTCAGTGCTTCGGCCGAACCTTGTCGGCGAGTTGCGAAGGAATCTGTGCCGTCGCGGGCGGGCAACCGTCGACGGGCAGGCTCGCGCCTCGACGTCGGCGCCGGGGTGCGAGCCCGGGGGCGGGGCTTCGGCGTTGATCAGACGGCGTGTGTCGCGAGCACCTCTTCGAGCACGGCCAGCGCCTGGTCGCATCCGTGCAGCGCGAACTCGATGTCCTCGCGGGTGTGGGCGGCGGACAGGAACCACTGGTGGCTCGGATGCAGCAGCACCCCGTGCCGCGCCGCCTCGGCGGCGAAGGCCGTGCTCAGCCGCTCGCGCAGGACCGGATCGGGGTGGGTGAACTGAAGGAACGGCATCGGCGGGTACCCGACCACCCGGGCCGGCACCTGATGCCGCTCGACGAGCGCCGCCAGGCCGTCCTGGAACGCGGCGCCGGCCTTCCAGATCCGCTCCAGCGCGTCGGTGTCACGCAGGATCCGGATCGTGGCCAGTGCCGCGGCCATCGGTGCGGGGTCCGCGTAGAACGTCGACGAGATCCGGGTGCGGGCCAAGGCCGACAGCACGTCGGCCCGCCCGACGACGGCGGAGATCGGATGCCCGTTCGCCATGGCCTTGCTGAACGTGCTGACGTCCGCCTGGACGCCCAGGAGCCCCTGAGCACCGGACAGGTCCACCCTGAACCCCGAGCGCATCTCGTCGAGGACGAACAGCGCCCCGTGCTCGTGTGCGATGTCGCGGATCTTCTGCAGGTGGCACTCGGGCGCCGTCTCGTCGCCGAACGGCATCATCAGCACGCACGCCACCTGCCCGGGATGACGGGCGAACGCCTTCCGCAGCGTGCGCAGATCGCTGTAGTCGAACAACATCGTGTCGGCGCGGGTCGCTTCCGAGATGCCCGCCGGGGTACCGGCGGCCCAGTCGTGCCAGCCGTTGTAGCCCCAGCGGATCACCTTGTCGCGCCCGGTGAAGATCCGGGACAGCCGTACCGCCGTACTCGTCGCGTCGGACCCGGTCTTGAGCAGGTATGCCATCTCCGCGCCGGGTACCACCGAGACCAGCAGGTCGGTTAGCTCGCTCTGGCGGCGGCTCCACAGCGGAGCGATGCAGTTCCCGTTGTGCAGTTCAGCGAGTACCGCCTCGGTCACCCGCTCATCGGCATGCCCGAGGACGACGGGCCCGTACCCGAGGTTGAAGTCGACGTACCGCCTCCCGTCCAGATCCCACAGGTAAGCCCCGGCAGCGCGACTGAAGTAGCGCGGGTAACGGGTCTGTCCGCTCGCGCTCGGTCCGACCACGTCACCCCTGGTGGCCGCCCGCGCATCCGTACAAGCGCTCTGGGCGTGCCATCGGTCGTCGAGCGCCATGCTCGCGCCCGTGGCGGTGGGCCTCCGCCCACGGCTCGGAGGGGAACTGTTCGTCGGCGGGGCCAGGGACTGCGCCAGGTGAGAAGAGGCCACGGCCTCGTCGGCGGCGTTCATCTGGTTTCCTTCCGGTGTGGAGTGCAGGGCGCAGCGATGCCGCTGACCCGGCCAGTTCGGCGGTGCAGAGCAAGGGGGGCCGGCTCGTGGCGTGAGCGCCGGCACCCGGTATGGCGCGCAGCTCCAGGCAGCGGATCCAGTTCGCGAAGCGGTCGGCTCACTCGCCGGTGGCGACTCCCGCCCGGATCCGGTCCGGGCCATCAGGAGATCCGCCACCGTCCGGGCAGGAACGGGACCGGGCTGCCAAGTCCAGCCGGGCGCCGCTCGGTCGGCAGCCGATCCTTGATCAGCCGCTCGCCGATGACGGCAGGGGGCTCGGCAGGATCCAGACGCTGAACGCCCAGCCCCGTACACGTGGTGTCGAGTCCGCGACACTGCAGAGAATCGGCAGGTTGATCCACTTTCCTCCCCCTTGCTCCGCGTTCGGTGCACGACAGAGAACCGCAAACGGGGCCCGGGGAGTAGTCGTCCGCGCGGTTTACGGGGTGGACGGGGTGTACGTACGCGACTCGGTGTACCTACACCAGGCTTCACCCGCGTCAGGTGTCGATTCGCAGCGCCTCGCGCTAGCGTCAACAGACGCGTTGTGCGCCCGGAAGGAGTGCCGTGGTGGAGCCACAGCCGGTAGGTGCAGCACCGCTTGCCGTCCTCCTGAAGCAACTCGGGATGAAACCCGAACAGCTCGCCGCGCGAATCAACGAACTGCGTGCCCGTCGCGGGTTATCGGCGCTGCACCTCAAGAGCGCGTACCCGTGGATCAGGCCGGTGCCAGTCCGACCTGACAAGGCCAATCAGGCGGACGCACTCGCCGTGCTCAGCTTCCGAGCCAGACGCCGTGTGACGGCCCAGGAACTGGGCTGGGACGGGCCACGACGCCGCCAGAACAGACCTGTCCGTCAATGCCTGGACACCCCCGGCGATGCCGCCTTGCCCGACCTGCTCCATGAGATCAGCATGGGAGACCCCGACTCCATGGACCGCCGTACCCTCCTCAGCGGTGCCGCTGTCACAGCGCCCGGCCTGGCACTGCTCATGTCCGGCGGGGCTCTGAGAGCCGCACAGGGTGGCGACCGCCTCTCTCCCCGCCTGGTCGCCAGCATCGAAAAAGGCGTCCAAGAGCTACGCGACCTGGACGACACCGAAGGCAGCTCCAGCAATCTCGATTGGGCGCACGGACTGTGGCAGAGCGTGGCTCGCGTCGTCATCAACGCCCGCTACCGCAATGCCGAGGCCGACCGTCTGCACACAGCCTTCATCGAGGTCTGTGAGCAGTACGGGTGGATGCTGTTCGACGCGGACCGCCATGCGCAGGCGCAACGCGTTTACCAGACCGGACTACGCATGGCCCGCGAGGTCGGACCGGCCGGTCCTGCCCGCTTCGCGGCGCACAACCTCCTCGCCTCGGCCGCTTACCAGGCATCCTGGATCGGGCAGCATCAGGAAGCCAAGACGCTCCTCGACGTCGCCTCCCACGGCGATCTCCCACTCCGCGTGCGCGCGGTCATCGCCGACCGGGAAATCTTCGCTGCAGGACGCCGTGGCGACACCGACGCGCTCAGCAGGGCACGCGACCAGGGTCACGAACTCCTTCAGGACGCCGGCACAGACGGGCCCTGGTGGTCACAGTGGCTCACCCCACACGCGCTCGATGCAGCGACCGGCCGCGCCTGGCTCGCCGCGCGCAAGCCAGAGGACGCAACGCCCTACCTCAAGCAGCGTTTGGCCATGACTGGCCCTGCCTACCCCCGCGATCACATGCTCGCGACGCTTGACCTGGCCGATACCTATCGCGTCTCGGGCGACATCGACGCCTGCACCGCACTGGCCCTGCAGGCGACCCAACTCACCGATGGCGTCGAATCGGCCCGTGCGCAGTCCAGGCTTCGAGAGGTGGCTGCCGCACTGCAACCGTACGAGGACCATCCAGGAGTCCGTGATCTCATGCACGTCGTATAGGGGGCTCAAATGCCACCCACCCGACACGATCCGGCGGTCTGCGACGGCCACCTTGGACTTCGAGCAGCCGATCGCCATCACCATGCCGGGCGTCCTCAACTTCGTCATGGACATCCACGAAGCGGTCACTGTCGTATGGCGGTTGATGAACGCCGCACCATCCGGCAGACACCTCGTGATCTCCCACCCCACCACCGAGGTTGACGGCGAGGCGATGACCGCGGCCGTTGACTACTGGAACGGCCGAGGCTCGGCCCCGATGACGCTGCACAGCCACGCCGACCTCGCACGCCTCTTTGACGGCGTCGAACTCCTGGACACCCGGGCATCGTCTCCTGCTCCTGTTGGCGCCGTGCAGCCACCGACGTCACTCACTTCGGCGGCGTCGGGCTGAAGCGGTAACCCGAGGGCACGAGGTCAGCTGCAGCGTCAGGGGCCGGTGGCGTGACCGGCGGGACGGAGGTGGGCGAGCGCCTTGTCGTCTGCGACTTTGTAGCGGGGATAGCGGCGGCCGGCGGGATCCTCCAGCGTCTCCAAGGCGTGGATCGCCCGGACAGCCTTGTCGGGGCCGTCGGTTCGGCTGGCATGGGCGAGGTGATTCCATGTGGGAAACAGGCCGTAGTCCTCGACGGCGGCGCTCACTCCGTCTGTCATCACCAGGATCTCGGTGATGTCGGCGGTGCGCCACGAGCACATGAGCGCGTGGTGGGCGGCCTCCGGGTCGGCCTCGGCAACCCAGTAGCCACCGGGCACATTGAGGTGACGCAGCTGGTGGTCCCTGAGTTTTTGGAGCAGGGCGCGGTGCTCTGGTGCCGTGAAGCCCCGGCCGGCCCGCAGCCGGGACCTGTACTCCTCGTACTCCGGCCGCCCGGCGACCAGCTCGGCGAGGCGGTTGTCTCGTACCGCGTCGATACTGCCGTCGACGGTGAACACGATCACGGGACTGTCCGCCAGGACGAGCGCGTCGACCTGCTCGCCGCGGTCACGCACCATGGCGACGGTGGCAGCAGGGGAAGAGCCCGGAATCAGGCCGTGTCTGCTGACCACGGCAGAGATGGCCCGTTCGAGCACGTGCCGCAGGTCCGCGCCCGGATCGTCGGCGAGACCCGCGATGAGATGTCCGCCAAGAGTCTCGGCGTACCAGCCGCCGCGAGGCTCGTCGTCGGAGAGGGTGCTCACGCCGTCGAGGACGACGACAGCCCCGGGGGTTTGGAAGATCCGGTCTTCGCTGGGGCGGTCTCCGCCTGGAAGCTCTCCGGTCGTCACGGAGAAACTGGTGTGGATCATCTGCACAACTTTCCTGGGTGTCAGGGGTGGTGAATGCGGGCCGGTTCGCGGGAGCAGTCCAGCCGAGGCGCCCGCCCCGGTGCCGGCGGGACCAGGCTGGGAATCTGCAGGCCCGACTCTTCCAGCAGTTCGCGGGCGATCGCCTCATCGAGACTCTCGCCGGGTTCAGGGTGGAACGCCGGGCAAGGACCACTGCCCGGCACAGATGTTCTTGTTGGCGTCACGCAGGTGGAGCAGCTGGCGGCCGTCGTGGCGGATCAGAAGCGCCGTGGCGGTCGTGGGCACAGCCGCTGGAGCCATGGAGTTCTCCATCCGTACGCACGGGGTGCGAGGGCCCGGGGCATGGGCGCGGGTTCGCGGGGGTGGTCAGCGGTCGTGGGAAAGGGCGAGGAGTTCGGCAAACGTTCCGCCGGCGGCGGCGAGTTCGTCGTATGTGCCCTGTTCGGTGATCCGGCCCTGTTCCATGACGATGATCCGGTCGGCGATCTTGGTGTTTTCCAGTTGGTGGGTGACGACGATGGTGATGCAGCCGCTGCCGATCGCCTTGATCCGTTCGAGGATGACGTGTTCGCCGCGGGCGTCCATCTGGCTGGTCGGTTCGTCCAGGATCAGCAGGCCCGCTCCCCGGTACAGAGCGCGGGCGCAGGCCAGACGCTGCCACTGTCCGCCGGACAGC
The DNA here is from genome assembly GCF_048159505.1 of Streptomyces sp. T028. NCBI lineage: Bacteria > Bacillati > Actinomycetota > Actinomycetes > Kitasatosporales > Streptomycetaceae > Streptomyces > Streptomyces sp. T028. Next base: position 200,698 of record NZ_JBLRVZ010000004.1, on the reverse strand, counting down.
TCCGTTCCGCCCCAGTGCTCGCGGGCCAGGAGTGTGTCCAGGCCGTTGGGGAGTTCTGCGATGGCCTCGCGCAGGCCGACGGCGTCGAGGGCCTGCCACACGAGGTCGTCCCCGGCTTCTCGGGGCTGGCCGAGGGTGACGTTGTCCCGGACAGACAGCGGCCATTGTGCGAAGTTTTGCGGGACGAGTCCGGAGACATCCCAGAGCTGGTGCGGGTCGAGACCGGCGACGTCGTCTCCGTTCCAGCGGACGGTGCCCTTGTCGGTGAGGAAGATCGCGGTGAGTAGCCGGGTGAGGGTCGACTTCCCGGAGCCGTTCTCGCCGACCACGGCGAGGATCTCGCCCCGTCGTACGGTCAGCGACACCCCGGCGACCGCCGGTTTGTCCTTGCCCGGGTAGCGGTAGACGGCCTCCTCGGCACTGACCGTCTCCAGCGGTCCGGTGAGCCCTTCCCTTCCACGGTCGGGTGCGCGCTCGGCGGCGTAGGTGAGGAAGGTGTCCATGTCGGCGAGGTAGAGGGAGCTGTGGAACATGGCCGCGCCGTAGATGACGAGCTGGCTGAGGGCGGCCAGGGCAGTCTGGACGCCGACGACCGCAGTTGCGGCGATCGCCGCCTCGATCCGTCCGGTGGCCGCCAGCCAAGCCAGCGCGGCCCAGGTGAGGAGCAGGAAGAGGCCGCCGATGGCCGCACTGACGAGAGTGATCCGCAGCATCTTGGGGGCGGCGGCCAGGGTACGGGCGTCGATCCGTTCGGAAATCGTCCGATACCAGAACACCAGGTAGCCGGTCATGCCGTTGGCGCGGATCTCGTCGGTGAACTTCAAAGACGTCGCCCAGCCGCGCATGTTCGCCCGGACGTTGCGGTCCGCCACGTTGGCGTAGTGGGTCTCGTAGGTGACCTTCGCGTGCAACACCGCGCCGACCCCGGCGGGAACGACCGCGAGGAGCAGCAGAGGCAGCATCAGCACGTGCAGCACGGTCAGCACCCCGCTCGCGGCGACCATCCGGATGGCGGCGGCCGTGAGACGGGTGGCGTCCTGCACCACGAGCCGACTGCGGACCACCCCCATCTCGGCGGCCTCCTCCCGGTCCGAACAGCCGTCCTCGGCACGGGCGGCGGCCTCCATCCGGCACACCGCCTCCACGAGACCGCTGTCCGCCTCGGTCGTCAGCAGCGGAGTGATCCGCCCGTCCGCGTACGAGGAGAGCGCGGTCGCCACCCGCCCGGCCGCCGCAGCGAGCGCGATGACCACCAGCGCGGGCAGCGCCTCGCGCAGCCGGTCGGCAACGTGCCCCTCGGCCAGTACGGACTGCATCGCATCAGCGGTCGACGCCAGCTGATACCCAGCGCTGACCCCGATCGTCAGCTGGCAGCCGGCGAGCAGCAGCACCGCGCGCCGGTCGATCACCCATGCCATGCGTGCCGTCTGCTTCAGCACCGACGGAAGCCGCCGGCACATCGCCCAGAACGACACCTCTGCCAACGGGTTTTTGCTGTACTGGCCGCCGTAACGCAGCTCGGCCGGCGGCGGAGGAGGCAACCGCCGCGGCCTTACCGCGGCAGTCTGGGATGTCGGCTCTGCGCTCACCGGACACCTCCCCTCGGCCTGTTTGCAAATGGGGCGACAAACACCAAGGGCCATAGGGCCGTTGGTGGATCGGTCGGGGCAGCCTGGACGACAGGCAACTGGGCACCTCCAGCACTGACTTGGACGGAAGGCTGATAATGACCGGAACAACGAGGTGATGTCCGGCTTCGAACGCACGTGTTTGAGTCGCTTCCCCAGCCGCCTGATCGCGTGGCCGTAACCAGCGGTCGTTGGTTCAGGCGGTTCACCAGACTGCGGTGATGGCCGAAACGCCGACGCTGATACGGACGTGGCAGATGAGGCGGGTGGGATGGAGGCACGTGCAGCGAATGCTCAGACGGCCAGCGCCTGTTTCTGGTCCACGTCACGTGGTTCTGGTCCCAACGGCACTACGGCGACGGGCTCCCAGGTCATCTCCCACCGGGCGCCACCGTCTGGTGTCGGGTGGGCGGTCCAGCGCACATCGAGCAAGTGGAGTTGGGACACGGTCAGTGGGGCGTGGCTGGGCTGGATCCTGCGTAGTGCGCTCTGGAGCGGATCGGAGTCGGCGGTGTCGTATGCGTAGCCGAGCGACAGGTGTCCGCGACCGCCGTCGTGTGCGATTGCCGGGGAGTCGTGGACCCGCCACAGGGCGGCACGTGCCAGGTTCTGCAGGGCAGTCAGGCCCTGGTCGGGATGGGTGTCGAGAACGGCTCCGGAGCGGTTGGCGATGGGGGAACCGCACAGCACGGTGAACGGTTCGAGGCTGCGCAGCCCGGCCTTCAGCTCGGAGATGAGGAGCGTGCGTTGATCTGCTGAGATCTCCTCGCTGGGGGCCGCGGCATCCATCTCGATGGTGATGTGGACGAGGTCGTCGGGCAGGCACCAGATCGGATAGTGCTGCATGGTGGCGCGGCATGCGGCGATGTAGGTCCGCATTCGGAATGTCCTGTTCCGGTGTGGTGACCTGCTCTTCTCTTGGTTGTCTCGTTCAAGGGCCACGAGAGTCTGTCTCGCGGTCTTGTCCCTCGCCCGCCAGCCAGTGGGCGGAGCTATGCGGCAAGCGGGTAACGCAGAGACCCGCCCGCGCTCGCTGTCGACTCACTGTGCTGGCAGACGCCGTTGTCGGTGGCAGCCGCGACTGCTTACCGCAGTTTCCTCCGCGGAGCACGCGAGGACAGGCAACTTCCGTGTCGTGTTTCTTTTTCTGCTAGCGCCGCTGAGCATACAGCTTCGTACATCTGAAGAGCACGGGCATTGTTGGGAAAATAGACGTCCGGAATCATCGTGTGGGAGAACATCGTCAAGATGTAGTTTCTATGCCCTTCGAGCGGGCGTTGTTGGGAAATATTTGCGACGGCATGCGTGGCCTCAAGCCGCTCGACATGGTTTCCATGCCCTTTGGGCGGGCATTGTTGGGAAATGCAGGACTTCATGGGCTTCGGGTTCACCCAGCCCGCGTTTCTATGCCCTTTGGGCGGGCGTTGTTGGGAAACAAGGTCTGGAGCGAATGATGAACCCGTTCGGGCTCACCGGTTTCTATGCCCTTTGGGCGGGCGTTGTTGGGAAATCGTCTCTTCTACTGGGAGAAGGAGGGCGACGTCTACGTACTGTTTCTATGCCCTTTGGGCGGGCGTTGTTGGGAAATTTGGCTACGTGCTCAAGTCCTTCATCCAGCCTCTCCTGTTTCTATGCCCTTTGGGCGGGCGTTGTTGGGAAATGACCCGCGCCACGGCGACGGGACCGCCGGCGAATAAGTGTTTCTATGCCCTTTGGGCGGGCGTTGTTGGGAAATGCTTCGCCGGTTTCGTGGGTTCTGAGGTGCGACGATGGTGCCCGTTGCGCAGGAACGGCTGCAAGAGGGCCCTGGGCATGGTGGCGCAGGTCACTCTCGTCGGGATCATGCTGTTGGCCTGCGGAAACCGATCGCGCGAAAAGCGCCTGTTTCGGGGTGTTCGGCGGCGGGCCGGTTATGCCCAGGTCAGCCGGGTTGTGGGCGTGGGGAGGCGGGTTGGTGCTGGCCTCGTGTCGGCTGTGCTGGCTGTCGGCTGGGCGGGTTGTGGTGTTGGTCATTCCAGGTGGACTTCGACGGAGCCGAGGCCGTGGGTTGTCTGGGCGCCTGTGCCGGCTGTTGTGGCGAACAGGGAGAGGGCGGTGAAGTGGCGGGATGTGGGGGTGTGGGGTTGGGGGTGGTTGAGGAGGCGGAAGGCGGCGGTGCCGGTGAAGCCGATGCGGGTGCCTGTGCCGAGGCTGACGGGGAGTGAGGAGATGTCGTGGGCGGAGAGGGCTGTGGCGTCGATGAGTTCTTTTCTTTCGGTGTCGGTGATGCGGGCGGTTTCGGGGGCGAAGAGGTTCCAGCGCCAGATGAGTGTGCTGTAGAGGAGTTCGGGGTCGGGCAGGGGGTGCCAGCGGCCGTTGCGGGAGAAGTAGGTGGCGGAGCGGAAGTGGATGACGGCGCGGGTGGCGGGGGGCAGGTGGGAGAGGGCGGTGTAGGGGGTGAATTCCTCGTGGGTGGTGGTGACGGTGAAGTGCTGGGCGCCGAGGCGGAGGGTGTGGCCGGTGAGTTGGGTGAGGTCGGGGCGGGGGGTGTCGGGCAGCCAGCCGAGGCGGAGGAGAGCGGTGGCGGGTGTGGTGGTGGCTGTGAGGAGGGGGGAGATGCTGTAGGGCTTGTGCTGTGCGTGGTGGTCGGTGCCGGTGGCTTCGAACAGGTGGGCGGCGAGGCCGTGCAGCTGGGCGGGTGTGACGGGGCGTTGGGTGTGGGGGCGGTGGGCGGTGAGGGTGAGGGTCCAGCGGGTCGGCATCAGGGGGTGGCCGTTCCTCGGGCGAGGGCGCGGCAGGCGGTGGTGTTTCCGTCGGCGTCCCGGATGAGGTGTGCGGGGACGAGGAGGTCGTCGCGGTCGGGGTGGGCGTCGGCGACGGGGCGGGAGACGACGTAGGCCGTGCCGGGTGCGGGCGGGGGTAGGTGTTCGACGGGGCCGAAGGCCAGGCGTACGACGGGCACGGTGATGTTCTCGGGGGTGATGAGCGATGGCTGTGGGGTGGTGGACTCGGTGCGGCGGGCGGGGGTGGGTGAGGGCGGGAGTTCGGTGAGGAGCGTGCCGGTGTCCGTGACCAGCCGGATCGGGTGGGGGGTGAGGTTCACCAGGTGGACGGGGGCGGGGCTGGGCCTGTTGTCGTGTCCGGGGGCGTGGCGGGCTGGTGGCTCGGGTGTCATGGGAGGGTCCGGGAGGGTGTGTCCGGGGACGGTGCGGTCGTGGTGGTCGTGTCGGCGGAGGTGGGGGCGTGCCGGGGTGACGGTGGGGCGGCCTGTGCGTGTGGGGTGTCCGGGGGGGCGGCGGGCTGTGGCGCGGACGAAGGTGGCGGGGGTGGGGCCGGGCAGTTCGAGGAGTTCGAAGGTGAGGGTGTGGGCTTCGGCGGGCAGGGGGCCGGCCTGTTGGTCGTGGGCGGCCCAGGGGGTGCCGGGGCGGAGGCGGACGTGGACGAGTTCGCCCTGCCCGCCGGCGCTGTCGGCGCTGTCGTGGTGGTGGCCGGGGTGGAGGGGCTGGAGGGCGGCGGTCAGGGCATGGGAGCCGTCGATACGCAGGCGCAGGCAGCGGTCCTCGTTCCAGGCCCACAGGTGGGTGGCGTGCGGGGGGTCGGCGGGCAGGTGGTCGGCGTCGGCGATGTGGAAGCCGTCGAGGTCGGCCCAGGCGCAGGTCGTGTTCGGCGTGGCGGTGAGCAGGGAGCGTGCCTGGGTCCAGTCGAGGCGGCCGATGCGGTGCAGGAGTGCGGGGATGCGGGCGGCGGTGTGGCGGGGCTCGGTCGTGGTGGGCAGGACGGTGGTCATGCGCGGGTCTCCTGCGGGGCGGGGCCGGCGGGTGGGGTGTGGGTGCGCAGGGTGTTGACGGCCGGGGTGTGCTGTGCGGTGAGCCAGTCGGCGGTGGCGGGCTCGGCGGTGAGGGTGCCGTAGCCGCGGGTGGTGGCGCCGCCGATGCCGAGGGTGCCGTCGGCGAGGTCGGCCAGTGCCAGGACCAGGGCGGCGCGGACCAGGTCGGGGACGGGTTTGTCGTGGCGGATGTGCAGGGTGAGGTGGCCGTCCTCGGCGGTTTCCTCGGCGAAGAGGGCTTCGTCGCGGGCGCCGCCGAAGACGCGGTCGAGGGCGACGTGGTTGCGGACACGTACGGTGGCGTCGCGGATCGGGGAGTCGGCGAACAGGAGGTGTCCGCGGGCGCCGGCGGTGTCCGGTGGCGGTGTGCTGTCGGCGGGGGTGCGGGGGCGTTCGCTGAAGCCGAAGGCTTCGCAGACCATACAGGTGCCGCAGCTGCCCGGGGCGCCGTCGCGGACGGAGGCGCACACGTCGCCGATGCCGGTCGAGCGCAGGATGAACTCGACGCGGGCGCGCAGCAGTCCCTTCCAGGTGGTGCCGGGCACGAGCGGGGTGTTCTCGTGGTCGCGGAGGATCTGGGCGGGGCCGCTGCGCCGTCCGGGGCGTTCGGTGCGGGTGCCGGAGCCGATGTGGAGGGCGTCGGCGATGCGGAAGTGCAGGGCCCGGCCGAACAGGTGCGGTTCGTCGGGGGCGCCGCCGGCTGTCTGTGCGCGGTCGTGGACGACGGTGGCGTGGTCGTCGACGAGGGCGGGGCCGCCGTGGGTGAGCCAGTGGCGCAGGCCGTCGGGGGTGGTCAGGTCGATGGTGCGGTGGCGGACGGTGATGAGTTCGGCGCGGCCGTAGCCGGTGGTGCGTCCGCCGCCGATGCGGGGTCGCCAGGCGGCGAGCAGGGCGATGACCTCGTCGACCAGCGGGGAGGAGGTGGCGGTGGTGTCGATGCGCAGCCAGAGGGTCAGTTCGGTGCCGGGCGGCAGGAGTTCGCGGCTGTGGAGGGAGGTGGCGAGGGCGGCGGCGCGGTGGCGGTCGACGGCGGTGCGGCGGCGTTCTGCCGGGGGTGCGTCGGGCAGGGTGAGGCGGGTGCCGAGCACGCGGACGGGGGAGGCGATCGCGATGGTCTCCCCGCCGTCGCCGTCGTCGTCCTGCTGCTTGGCGGCGGGGGTTTTGTACACGTCGCCGAACAGGGCGCGCCGCCGGTGGGGGGCTGCATGGTGGCGTAGTGAGCCGGTCAGGGAGGTGGCGGGCAGGCAGGGGTTGCCCCAGCCGTCGCGGGCCAGGGGCAGGTCGGGGCGGAGGCTGGAGGCGACGGTGTGGGCTTCCGGGGCGGCGACCGCGGCGGGGCCGGTGAGTTCCAGGTCGGCCTGGAGGATGTGGATGACGCCCATGGCGTGGTTCGTGGTGTGGGCGGCTGTCGCGTGCGTGGTCATGGCCTGGCGGGTTGCCTCTCGGTCAGCCGGTTGAGGACGTTGAGGATGCTCAGGGCGCGGTCGAGGACGTCTGCGGGAGCGGCCAGCAGGGCGGTGAGGGCGTCACGTTGGGAGGGGGGCAGCCGTTGCAGCCGGGGGCGTTCCAGCAGCAGGCCGCGGTAGGCGGCGGGTTCGGGGATCAGGGGGCGGAGCTGGTCGGCGAACCAGGTGCCGTGCCCGGTCTCCCACAGCAGCCGCGCATACGACTCGGCCAGGTCCAGCCCCCGGCCGGCGCCGGGTTGGGGCCGGGTCGTGCCAAGGTCGGTGGCGGCGGGCTGCCAGGCGGTGGCGGCGATTGTCACGGCTCCGAAGCCCTCACCGCGGCGCAGCCCGATGCCGTGGCCGCTCAGGGCGAGCAGCCGGTCGGGGTCGGGGGGCTGGTCGAAGTCCAGGAGGAGGACGGAGCCGGCGCTGACGGCGAGTTCGACGGGTTTGGGCAGCCGGGACGCGGCGTGCCAGCCGCCGACGCGTTCCCTGCGCGCCCACACCCGCCGCACCGCCGCCACCCGTGAGCCGTCGAGCAGCGGGTCGAGTTGCGCGGCGAGGGCGCGGCGCAGTGCCTCGTGGTCGGCGAGGTCGAGGGGCAGGCCCGCGGTGTCGGTGAGGACGGCCGGGGCGGCCAGCCGCAGGGCGAGGGTCCTTGCGGTGGCGGGCGGGGCTCCGGTGGCCGGGGCGGGGGTGTAGGTGACGGCGCCGGAGGTGCCGCGCCGTCCGCCCAGCCGCAGTTTCCGGGGGCGGCTGAGCCAGGCGGCGACCTGTTCGGGGAGGGTGGTGCCGGGGGTGATGCGGCCGTGGAAGGTGCGCTCGGTGCCGTCGGCGTTATGGGGGGTCAGGGCGCGGCGGGTGAACAGCAGCCGTTCCTCGGCGACCTGGCGGGCGTCGTCGATCTGCAGGTGGGTGCTCTGCACGACCGGGGGGCCGGCAGCGGCGGCGGTGAACTCGACGTCGCCCCGGCCGGGTACCAGCGGCCCGCACGCGCACGAGGGTTCCTCCCCGTCCCCGCCGGGGCCACCGTGATCAGGCTCGGGATGGCTATGGCCGTCCTCGGGGTGGCCGGTGCGGCCGGTGCCGTGATCGGGGAATGCCTCGTCGACGGTGACGGCGCATCGGCGGTACTTGCAGCGCAGCACGGACAGCGGCACGATCTGGGACCCGGCCGCGAACAGGGGCCCGTAGCAGACGTCCTGTTCGAACAGGGCGATGAACTCCTCGCGCAGGGTCGCCGGGACACGGGTGGGCAGGCCGTGTTCGGCGATCCAGGCCGCGGCCAGCGCGCCGCGCAGCACGGAGCCGGGCACGTGCAGGCGGGTGGGCACCGGCGCGGTGCCGACCGGGCGGACACCCAATGCGAGCGGCTGGTGGGCGGTGACGGTCACGTCAAGCATCCGGCTGGTTCCTCCACTGCTCGGCGAGCGCCGTGAAACGGCTGATCAGCCGCTCGTCCACGTCCGGGTCGGCGGGCTCGCACCGCACCCAGCCAAGTCCCCGGCGCCGGTCGGCGCCCAGACTGTGCACACCGGCCGCAGCGCAGGCCAGCACCGCCAGATGGTCGTCCCGCTCCAGCAGCACACCGTCGCTCTCGGCGGTGTCGGGCAGCGGCCCGTGCTGGGTGATCGTGAACTCGGCGCTGTGCGCCCACACGTCCTCCGCGTACAGGAGGTGGTCGCGCAGCGCGGCGCCGGAGTCCTCGTCGAGGCGGACGCGGGCCCGGGTGACCACCACGGGTTCGCCGCCGGAGCCCGCCTGCGGGAAGCGGGCCGCTTCCCAGCCCCAGGGGGTGGGGTGGCGGGGGCCGCCGAAGACCGCTTCGACCAGGCGGGGCAGGCCGGGCAGGAGGCGTTCGGCGGAGTCCCGCATGATGCCCTTGAGGGTGGAGGCGGGCAGCAGGTTGTCCCGGTCGACGGCGGCGTCGATGCCGGGGCGACCGGTGCCGGTCGCGACCCGGAACGGGCCGTGGAAAGTGATCGTCACGCGCATGGCCACCACCGGGCGAGGTTGAGGGCCGCCTCCAGACCGATCCCGGACACCGGCAGCTTGCCGCCGAAGCTGCCTGGCGGTTCGGTGTCCGACTGCGCCTCTGCTCCACTGGGGAAGGGCCCGTTGAGCGGGCCGGGAAGGGGCAGGAACGGCTGGATTGCGGGCAGGTGGCCCACCCGGTCGGCGAGGGCCGCCGCCGTGAGCGGGCCGTGGGCGCGCACCGCTTCGGTGAGGCGGGCGCGATGGCTGGCCGGTACCACTGTCAGCCGCGACAGCGCCTCGGCGGCCCCGGTCACCGCCCGGCCGTCCCCGCCACCGGTGCCGCCGGCGCTGGCGGTGCTGGGGTGCAGGACGGACAGGGCCAGGGGCGGGTGTGCGGGAGGTTCGGGTCCGTCGGCGGTGATGTCCAGCCACTGCACCGACGCCATGCGTCCGCCGAACGCCCGCTTGGCCTCCGACAGGCGCTGCCCGGCCGATTCCACGAGCAGGTTCATCGGGTGGGAGGCGTGCGCGAAGACGATGCCGGCCGACGCAGTCGGCGCTTCGAGTTCCGGCTGTTCGGGGCGGTTCCTGCGCAGCCGGTTCAGCCTGTCCAGTACCTCGCCGGTCTCCTGGCGGACCAGGCGGGTGAACTCGGCCAGGAACGTCAGCGTGAACCGCCACGCCTGTTCGGCCGGCAGGCTCACCAGCACGTCGTCCCCGCCGACCACGTGCGGCACCAGACACAGCCGCTCGTGCTCCACGGTCAGCGGCAGCTCCAGCGCCGCGTGGGCGAGCGCGCTGCGGGTGGCGGCCGACAGCGCCGCCGAGATCGTGGCCTTCGCCCCGCGCAGCCGTGCGTCCCCTGCGCTCTCGTCGGCCAGGGCGGTGAAGAACGCCCCGAACGCGTTGCCGTCCACGGCCACGGTCGCCAGGTGGTTGCCCCCCGACTCGCTGCTGCCAAGTGCGGCGAGCCCGGCGAAATCTTCCGGCGCGGGCTTGAGACCGATCTCCCTCAGCAGCTGTCCCTCGGGGGTGAGCGGGTCCGCCACCGTCTGGCTGCGCGGCACGTTGCGCATCGAGCAGTCCAGACACAGAGCCAGTTTCCCGTCCGGGACCGGTTCGCTGCCCACCGCGGGATCGATGTGGCACATCCGACAGGGCACGGCCAGCGGGAACTCCGCCACCGGCGGCAGATCGTGCCGCACCCGCCCGCGGCGCAGCCTGGGCTGCAGCACGTGCGCGTGGACGGCGAGATACGACTCGCCCTCGCCCCACACCGAGTGGAACTCCGCGCCCGGCAGGACACTGCGCAGGTGGGCGAAGACGCGGTCCTGTAACCGCCGTACCCGCTCCGCCGGATCGTCCCCTGCCGTCTCCGTCGCGGGCATCCTCAGGCTGATCACCCCGTCCGCCGTCCCGGCCTCAGGGTTGATCTCCGCCAGGCCCTCGGCCACCCGGGCGATGGCCGCTTCGGCCGTGGCCCGCGCCAGGCTGTTGCTCGCCGCCCGGTGCCCGCGCAGTCCCGGAGTGCGGGTCAGGTACTGCTGGATCCGCACCGCACCGAAATCGACATACACATGACGTACCGTCACCGCGGCCTCCCCCTGCCGCCATTGCCCTGTCCCTTCTGCTGCTGGCGGATGACCGGCAGGGCGGGGTCGGGGGCGGCGGAGGCGGGCAGCTGCCGGTAGGGGAACTCGGTACCCCGCTTCCAGCCTCTCTCCGGTGTCCAGGTCCAGGAGACGCCGCCGGTCGTCTCCTTCCAGAAGGTGAACGACGGCAGCAGCGCCTGCGGATCCAGCGGTTCGTCCGGCCCCGCGAGATGGCCCGCGGGCGGATACCACACCTGGTGCGGTAGGGCCCAGTCCAGCCGCAGCACCTTCGTCAGCTGCCGCTTCCAGACGTCCTTCAGCTCCGCGGAGGCCGTACGGCGAAACGCCGCCACTGCCTCGCCCGCCTCAAGCCGCGGAGCGGGCCCGGCGAGGTAGCGGCTGGCCGCGTCGTGCAGGGACAGCGCGGTGATACGGGAGGTCACCGTCCCGAAACCCAGCGGGCGCCCGCCGCCCACCGCCCACCCGTACTCGACGGCTCCGCCCGCAGCGTCCGTGTCCTGGGCCGCGGCGGTGTCGTAGGCGTGCAGGAGCAGGCCGGGGTCCAGGGCACACAGCAGCCCGCCGAGTTCGGCGGCCGTGAGGTTCTCGAAACGCACCCGCGTGGTGAACACCGCGCCCGCCGGCACCGACTCGGCCTGGGTGAGCATCGCGTTGCCCGCCTGGTAGACGTCCTCGTGGAAGACCCGTGGCTTCTCCTCGGCGGCCCGGAAGTAGGGGCGCTGGCCCGGTGTCCCGGTCAGCCAGTACTGCTTGCGCCCCCGCAGCCCCCGCCGCTTCCTGCTGTCGCCCTCCGAGCCCCACTCCCGCAGCGGCGGAGCACTCACCCCGGCGGCCGTCGCCTGCTCCGAGCCGTTGTCCCGGCTGAGGTAGAACTGGCCGGCGCCCGGCCTCGGCGCGCCCATCGGCGGCAGCCACTCCTGCCGCGTCGCATACGCCTCGCACGGCAGGGCGTCACCGAAGCGGACGTGACCGCGGTAGGCGTTCTGCTCCGCCCGCCCCCGCCCGCCGCCGCCCTCGGCATCCGCCGACCCGAAGACACGGCAGCTCGGGCACAGCCGCCCGGGATCGGTACACGCCAGCGCATGCCCGGGAACCCGCGCGCGGGCCTTGTCCACCCCGCCCGCGTGCCGCCACACCACCGCCAGCGCCAGATCGGCCACCACCAGCCCCTCTGCGCACAAGCGGGGAAGCACCCACACCACCTGGTCCACATACAGCCGCCGCCGCGCCGCGATCCTGCGCCCCAGCAACCGGCCGTCGGCGGGATGGACGACATCCACCCAGCAGGGCTCGGCGTCCCCGCGCGCCTGCTCCTGCCGAAAGCGCCGCATGTCGTCGGTGTCGTCGACGGCGTCCAGGAAGCTCTCCCACACGCCCTCCGCGAAACCCACGGCACGTATGCCGTCATCCAGCCGGCCCGCCGCGCAGAAGTACCGGCCCCGCAAGGACCCCCCACCGGCCGGGTTCCGACGCGTCTTGTGCCGGGTGCGGGCGTCCGAGACCAGCACCACCCAGTCACCCCCGGCACGCACCAAACCGGCGTCCTCCAGCTGACGGCGCCCCAGCACCTCGCTGCCCTCACCGTCCAGCGCCAGCCGCACCCCGGTGCGCAGCCCTTGTCCCCCGCCCAGCGCCTGGTGCAGTGCCGCCGCCTCCACCCACACCGGAGCCTTCGAACACAGCTGCATCCGCACCGGCCGGCCGTTCTCGTCGACTTCGTCGACCCTGGCCAGCCGCCAGCCGGGCGGGCGGGCGCGCACCTGGTCCCGGTAGCCGGGCCGGAAGTCCCCGTCGAACACCCGCAGGCACCCGCCCGCCAGCGTCTCGTGCAGCGAGCGCACCGCACCCGCCAGCGACGACCCCGGCAGATAGGGCACCGGCTCCGCGAACCCCGCCACCGCCCGCCGCGGGAACCGTCCCTCGCCATCGGCGTACACACCACGCAGCAGCAGCGGACTGCGCGCCGTCAGCTCGACCTCCGCCACCCCCGAACAACGCCCCTCGACCAGCTGCCCGTGCCCGCCCGGCTCCCGCCGCCAGCCCGCCTCCGGCTCCTGCTTCGGCACGGACACGAACGTGTACGGATTGACGAACCCCTCCCGCCCCGCACCCACGCTGTCGGACATCCCGTCCACCCCCGAAACGGTCAACCACCGCCGAAACGTAAAGCACATTAAGAACCCGCACCCGTGCCACATGCAAGCGAAACCGGCATCTTCGACACCCGAGTTGACACCATCACCGCCTCACGGGTACCAGCCCGCATCCGGCCGCCGGGGCATCTCCCCGACCGCCGACGACGACGAACGGCAAGCCCCGGGACCCCACCCTCTGTCGTGCACACCGGCCCCGGCGAAACGGAACAGTCCGGGCACAGAGGCACCCGGTCGGACGGCGAAACCGAAGACCGCGCCGACCGGCCCCAGCACCGCCCGCCGCAGCACCAGGGTCAGGCCGGACGCTAGACATGAGGGACCAGCAGGGTACGCCGTCCCACCAGGGCCCCGAGCGCCAGGACGAACGTGGCGGGCCCGTCCGTGAACAGCCAGCACGTCCCCTCGGCCCCCTGCTCCTCCACCACACGCCGCCAGTGATGCACGACATAACGCACCAGCGCCTCATGATGCTCCGTCGTGTCCGGAACGTTCCCCGGACGCGTACGGATCACCAACGCCCCCACGCACCGGTTGCCCGCGGGACCGCCCTCGTCCGCACCACCCGCGCCCGGACGCGCCCCCGCAGTCCGCCTGCCATCGGCCCCGGCACCGCCGCGAGGAGAAACCTGGCGCTGCGGGCTTCCCGGGAACCGGTACGCCTCGCTCTCGCCCCGCTCCGCGGCGGACAACGCGTCACGCACCAGCCCCGGATTGTCCGCGAGCGCCACGACCAGCGCGACCCGCCTGGGCCCCGACGCAACACTCCCGCCACCGAACGCATGCCAGACCGGCCCCTCCTCCGGATCCGCCAGCACGTCCCGCAGCCGCCGCAGATCCTCCGCGTCCGGGGGCCTCTTCAACGCACTGTCCAGCCGCAGAGCGGGAAACGATGCCCGGCCACGCTCCTCGGACTGGCCCATCAGACGAGCCGTGACACGACGCCCGGACACCGTCCGGCCACCGGACGGCTCGGGCGGCTGCTGCCCGGGGTCCGCCGCCCCGGCAGACCGCCGGTCAGGGACCTCGGCGAAGACGCTCACGTTGTCGTGCAACTGCGCCCTCAAAAGCCCGCCCAGCCGGAACGCGTCCGCATGCCGGGCTGTCACATAGAACGACACCGACTCCGGCGCCCCGCTGTCCCCGACCGACTCCTCCTCAAGCCGCGCCTGCATCACCCGGTATGCGAAAGCAACCCGGTCCGACACCTCCACACCGCCCAGCAACGCCTCCGGCTCCACGACGAAACAGGCCGCATGCCGGCGCAGAGCGTCGTCCTGCATCGCTCTGAGCCGCGTACGGTCCCAGTGGGCACCCGACCCGAGATAGATCACAATGCCCACCCCCTCCCTGGACCGCAGCGCATGCGTGGCCCACGCGACCACCAACACCGCGACCACAGCCACCCCGCCCATCCACGACACCGAGCCCCCCACCCCGGGAACCGCCTCCACCAGATCCGGCAGCATCCCCAGCGCCAGCGCCGCAGCCGTCGTGACCAGCAACGACAACAACCCCTCACGGGACAACAAGAACGTCCACAGCCAAGACCTGCTCCGCCCCATCCCCATCACCCTCCCCGTCTCCAGGCCGACCCGCATTCCCTACCCCATCAAGCCCGCCCACTCCCCACCACACCCCAGCCCCACCCCCCCGACACCAACTCGCATCCCGGGAAGGATCAGAGCCGGAACAGCGACCGGCGACGCGCCCGCCATGAGCACTGGCCACCTCAGCCCAGGCAAGGAAACGAAGCGAATCGAGAGCAGAAAACCACACAAAAGATGTGTTACCGGGCATGGTCGAGAAGGAGGCCGAGAGGCAGTTTCCGCGCGGAACGTTTCCGCACGTCAGACCAGGCCATACTCCGAAGTGAGACCTGAGTCACGGCACACCGCAAGCGGCAGCAGGCAATCCTGCGCATCGGGCATCATTACCCCAGGCCACAGCCTACGAGTCCGGGGAAGGGTTTCCGACGAACGCCCGACCAGAGGGCATAGAAACTTCGCGGGCTGCTGTCCACCCTGTCCCGTACGGGTTTCCGACGAACGCCCGACCAGAGGGCATAGAAACCCCTCGTAGACCCCGCAGACGCGGAGCTTGCCGTGTTTCCGGCGAACGCCCGACCAAAGGGCATAGAAACGCGGTGATCGCGACGGCGACACACAGGATCGACACCAGGGTTTCCGGCGAACGCCCGCCCGAAGGGCATGGAAACATCCCAGACCTGGGCCCACCATTCCTGGTAGACGAGGCCAAAGCTCGTTGAGGCATATGCAAAACACCTGACGTGGTTTCACTTCATGCTCGAATGAGGAGTAGGGCGACTTGCTGTAGATCTATGCCGTCCGGATTGCTGGTAGTGAGGTTCAGTGGGCGATCTTCTACATCGCGCGATTTCCGAGGCGTCTCTTCTTGCTGCCTGGCAGGAGGTGCAGGCGAATGACCTGGAGGACGGGAAGGTCAGCGATCAGGTGGCCGCGTACGCGCGTGGGGTGCTGGCCCGGCTGACGGATCTGGGGCGGGAGTTGAAGGCCAGGGCGTGGCGGCCGTCGCCGGTGTACGCGATGGAGATCGGCAAGCGGTCGGGCGGGACGCGGCTGCTGGCGGTGCCCGCGGTGGAGGACCGGATCGTGGAGCGGGCGGTGATGGAGGTGATCGACGAGTACGTCGACGCCGTCCTTCTGCCCTGGAGTTACGCCTACCGCAAGGGGCTGAGTGTCCGGGACGCGCTGCACGACCTGGCTGCTGCCCGGGACGAGGGTGCCCGGTGGGTGGTGCGGGCGGACATCCGGGACTGCTTCGAGCAGATACCCCGCTGGCCTGCGCTGACCCGGCTGCGGGAGGTCGTGCCCGATCCGGAGATCTGCCAGCTGATCCAGCATCTGGTCAACCGGCGCGGGGTGGGGCCTGCGGCACGCCGGATCCGCTCCGGGAAGGGCCTGCACCAGGGCAGTTCCCTCTCCCCGGTCCTCACCAACCTCTACCTCGACGCCTTCGACCGCGACCTGCTGCGCTCCGGGCACCGGGTCCTGCGCTACTCCGACGACTTCGCCATCCCCGTCGCCACCCGCCACCAGGGCGAACAGGCCCTCGCTTTGGCCGCCGAGGGTCTGCGCCGTCTCGATCTGGAGCTGAACGAGTCCAAGTCACGCATCGAGAGCTTCGACGAGGGCGTGGACTTCCTCGGCAAGACCACTACTGCCCGCTCCGGCCCGCGCGCCGAGGAGCGCCCCTCCCCGCTGGAGTCCACCCTCTACATCACCGAGCCCGGCGCCAGTCTGCGCACCAAGGGCCAGCGGCTGCGCGTCGTCCACCGCAGCACGCAGCTGCTGTCGGTGCCCTACAGCCGTGTCCGGCAGATCGTCTGCACCGCCCCGGTCACCCTGACCAGCCCGTTCCTGCGCCGCGCCCTGGAACACGGCATCGATCTGGTCCTGGCGGAGGAGGACGGCGAATATCTCGGCCGTCTGACCGGCCCGGCCGGCACCGACGTGGAACTCCGCCACGCCCAGCACCGCCTGGCCGCCAAGGACCATGCCTGCCTGGAACTGGCCGGCGTCTTCGTTACCGCGAAGATCGCCAACATGCGGACCTGCCTGCTCCGCGCCGCCCGTGCGGGCAGGATCACCGACGTCGAACCGGCTGCCGCACGCCTGCTCGCGGCACGCGGCCAGGCCGCCACCGCGCCCTCGCCCGCCGCTCTCATGGGGCACGAAGGCGCAGCCACCCGCGACTACTTCACCGCGCTCGGTACCATCCTCGGCCCGGCCTGGGCCTTCACCCACCGACGACGCAGACCCCCGCCCGACCCCGTCAACGCCCTGCTCTCCTTCGGCTACACCCTCCTGGCCCGCGACGCCGTCACCGCCTGCGAACTCGCCGGCCTCGACCCGGCCGTCGGCTTCCTCCACGAACTCCACCGTGGCCGCCCCTCTTTGGCCCTGGACCTGATTGAGGAGTTCCGCCCGGTCATCGTCGACCACACCGTCATCCGCCTGTGCACCAGCGGAAAGATCAGCCCGGCCGGCTTCACCACCGACACCGAGAACGGGCGCGGCTGCCGCATGGACCGCGACACCCTGCGCACCTTCCTCGACGCCTACGAGAAACGCATGCTCACCCTCGCCCACCACCCCCACGCGGGCCGCCGCACCTCCTACCGCACCGCGCTCACCGTCCAGGCCCGCCACTTCGCCGACCACATCACCGGCCGCGAACCCGCCTACCTCCCCACCGGCTGGAGGTGACCACCCTCCCGTGCCGTACACATACCTGATCTGCTACGACATCCCCGACGACGACCGCCGCGCCGACATCTCCGACCTCCTCGCCGCCCACGGCGCCCGCGTCCAGTACAGCGTCTTCGAGATCACGCTCGCCACCAAGAAAGACGTCCAGCGCCTGCGCGGCACCCTCCGCCGCCGCATGGACCGCGACGAAGACCAGATCCGCCTCTACCCCCTGCCCGCCCCCGTCCTCAACGAACTCGTCATCCTCGGCAACCGCCGCCTCGAAGAACGCGCCGACTACTGGATCCTGTAAGCCCCATGCACCCGGCTCCCCGCCCACAGCAACCCCCTGACCAGCCCGTAACCGCCCTCCACCCACCACCCGCCCAACCGCCCGTTCCTGCGCGACCTATCCGCCCAGGTCACAGCACACGCGACCACAGGATGTGGCGTGAGTCACCCCACAGAGCGGCCCTGTCGGTGAACTTCTGCGCAACGGACAGCATCACCGCAGGCCGGCACGGGTAGGATCGGCCAAGCATTTCCCAACAACGCCCGCCCGAAGGGCATAGAAACTTTGTTAGGCGGGAAGAAGAGTACGCCACTGGGGGGTGATATTTCCCAACAACGCCCGCCCGAAGGGCATAGAAACGCGCCAGACGACGCGCTGTCCGGCAAGCATCGCCAATTTCCCAACAACGCCCGCCCGAAGGGCATAGAAACCTTACGGCAGGTGCCCCTCCTGGACGCCGGCCACCGCGAATTTCCCAACAATGCCCGCCCGAAGGGCATAGAAACGGACGATCAGGCCACTGCCCGTGGCCTTCATCCCCCTATTTCCCAACAACGCCCGCCCGAAGGGCATAGAAACTCTCCGTGTCCGGGCCGAGGTTCTTGACCTTGGGGGGATTTCCCAACAACGCCCGCCCGAAGGGCATAGAAACTGGTGCCCGGGCCGGTTCTCCTCGATGAACTCGAAGATTTTCCAGCAACGCCCGCCCGAAGGGCATAGAAACAAGATCGCGGTGGCGACCCCCGTAATCACCCACCCCACATTTCCCAACAACGCCCGCCCGAAGGGCATAGAAAAGTCAGATCAGACCGAGAACGAGCAGCAGCCCGCCCAGCAGATTTCCCAACAACGCCCGCCCGAAGGGCATAGAAACGCTGTTCCGACCGGACTGTGGAACGAGATCGGTCAGGCGCATTTCCCAACAACGCCCGCCCGAAGGGCATAGGAACGTGGGTCGGTTCGGGAACAGGATGTTCACGCTGCCGGTTTTTTCGGCATGGCTCTCCTGGAGTGGGCTGGCGTGCGTAACGCCTGCTGTGCCCTCGCTTTTAGCTCATGTCGGTCGTATAGGTGGCGAGTTGGTCGGCGTACGGCTGGGCGGTGTCGAGGACGTTCCTCCCGAAGTCGGTCAGACGCATCCGGTGCCCGCACTGGCCGCGGATCAGCAGTTGGCCTTGGAGGTCTTGTTCCAGGTGCTGGAGCTGCGGGGTCAGGGCGGAGGGGCTGATGCCGGCCTCGCGGCAGAACGCCGCCAGGGTGGGGTAGGCGGCGGCTTGGAGGAACCGGTGCAGCCGCCGTTGCCCGGCGTAGGTGCGCACCGCGGGCTGCAGGTGCGCGGGGAAGCAGTCCACGTTGGGGGCGTCGTCCGTGCTCCCCGCCGGCGCCCTTCGTTTCGTGCCTGCGGTGGGTGAGCGCCGGGGTGCCGATCGCTGCCAGGTCTCGCGCGGCTGGTCCACGAGTGTGTGAGCCCAGCCTTCGACAGCCCGTACGACTTCTTTGCCGAGGCGGGTGAGTTCGAGGTTCCTGCCTCTGCCCGCGCGGATGAGCAGCGGGCCGCCGAGGTCGGACTCCAGCCGCTGCAGCTGCTGGGTGAGGGTTCCCCGGGCGAGACTGTGGGTGCGGCATGCCTCGCCGAGGGTGGGGTACCGGACGACTTGGAGGAAGATGCGCAGTCGGCGGATGGCGTAGGTGTTGTGCAGGCTGGGGCGGATCACTGCGGGTGCGGATGTGAAGTCGTACCGTGCCTGCTGGGGCTGCCTGTTGTTCTGCACCGGGATCCCATGGCCGCGTGCGCGGGCTGCTACGGCTGCTGCGCTCATGCCGGTCTCCCGCCCGATGTCGGCCAGGGTGCGGCCCTGGATGAGGTACTGCTCATGGAGCCACTGTTTGTCCAGCTTCTTGCGCTGGGTGGTGGAGCGCCTCGGGATGCCGTACGCGTCGGCGAGCGCAGCCAGGGTCTTGCGGCTGACGCCCGTGGTGCGTTCGAGGTCGACGAAGGGCCGGTCCTGGGCGAGGTACAGCTGCTCCAGATGTTCCTTGGTGAGGATTTCGCGGGCCAGGTGCACGCTGTGGATGCCGCGTCCGGAGCGCAGTTGACGGATGGTTTCGAGGGACAGTTCGGGCGTGGGCCGCGGGTGCTGGGCCATGACGTAGCGCAGGGTGCGCAGGTCGGCGCCGAGCGCCCGGGCGAGGTGCTGGGGTGTGTGTCCGGCGCCGAGGAGGGCGTGCAGGGTGGCGATGTCGAGGCGGTCGGGGTCGGGCCGGGGCAGGTCGAGGCCGTCGAGCAGGCGGGCCGGTGGCTGCCAGAACACGGGTTCGTCGTGGATGGCGTTGCGGGCAAGGAACGCGCGGCCGATCCGGTCGAGGCCGTCCATCAGACTCTGCGTGAGGAGGAAGGGGAACCGGGTCCGGCGGGATCTGAAGGCGACGGTGTCGTGGGGCGGGTGGGGCATCCGCTGCCAGGGCAGGCCGCTGGCCCGCTCGAAGAGGAAGCACCGGGCGAGGCCGTGGCGTTGGTTCGCCGCGGCGGGTGGCATGAGCGCGCGGTGCCACACGGTGCGCCACGCGTCGAGCGAGAGCAGATCGCTGTAGTCGAGGCGGCGGCGCCGGGCGTAGTCGATGGGGACCTCGTGCGCGTCGAGGTAGTCGGCGAGACGGATCAGCGCCATCTGGATGGCGTCCCAGTGCGGATCCCCGCGCAGGGACTGCAGGACGTGCGTCGTGACGGGCTGGGTGACCACAGCCCCGAGATCCGCGGCGACCGGGGCGAGGTCGGTGCGGCTGCTGACCAGCATCAGGCTGACGGCCAGCGCGCCGCCCAGGTTCTCCCGCACGCGCGGGGTGCCCAGGCGTACCTCCCACAACGGCCAGATGAGCCCCGGCGTCTTCGCCGCCCGCCGCTCGCCGCTCTCCCTGCGGGCCGAGGGGTGAGCCGGGACCGGCGCCGCGGTGCGGTAGCGGAGCTGGTCGACGGAGCGCAGCCGAGGGGCGATGGCCGTGAGATGAACGGCGTTCAGCCGGGGGCTGGCGTACTTGGCCCAGGTGCGGGTCACGGTGGGGCTGATCCAGTCGCCCCGGTCGACGCTCGCCTGAAGGACGTGCCGCATGAGGCCGGCCGCCTGCCGGCAGTCTTCCTGGCGCAGGATGTTCCATGCGGCCATGACCGTGGCGGCCGCGCCCGCCGCGCTGTCGGGGACCGCCCTGCCACAGGCGTCCAGACCCGTACCGCCGGGGAGTACGGTCTGCAGCAGGTCGTCGGGGACGAGGTGCGCCAGCCGGTACGCGGGCATGACGAACAGGGCCCTGCGGCCGAGTGCCTTGATGTCGGCCAGGACGTCCGCAGCGGGCTGGGCGCAGTGCCGGTAGACGCCGAAGGTGCCGTGGCCCGCGGCCACGGTGTCGAGGAGGTCCCGCTGCGCGAGCAGGGCCGGGTGCCCGGGGGCCAGGCGCATCGTGGCGGCCGTGGCGAAGTCGTGCAGGCAGCGGGAGTGCGGGGTGTGGGCGGTCGGCCGCGGGCCGGGACGGTCGCAGCGGCCGGGGCTCGGGATGAGGCTGCCGGGGTGGGCGGCGGCCCGCGGCCGGCCACCGCAGGCGGGGCAGGCGTCCGCGAGCAGGCGGTGATGCTTCAGGCAGGCGTAGGACCAGCCGAACCGCCAGGTCACCTGCCAGCGTCCGCCGTTCTCGCCGAGGCAGTCGGGACAGAACCGGGAGCCGGTGCTCGCGACGCGGCGCCAGTTTCGCCGAGGGACCAGCACACGCCGCTCGCGGTCGATGAATAGGGCGCGCCGGTCGTAGTGCTCCAGCGTCATCTCCCGCAGGGCCGCCCGCGTCAGTCCGGTCGCGATGCTCAGGTTCCCGCTCTCCTGCGCGCGAAGAACGACCAGCCACGGGGCGCGACAGGGAAGCGCCTTCCCGTCCTGCCGGTGTTCTTCGAGCAGGCCCACCGCGCGCAGCAGGTCACCCATCGGCGTACGGAGATAGGCGGCGAGCGCCTCCAGCCACGAATCCAGCGCCTCCCCGCGCACCGGGTCGGTCCGCAGCGGCAGCGAACGCACCACGCTCATACCACGGTCGTCGCCGACGCGTTCTTCGCGGCGCCAGAGCGCAGCTTGGTCGTCATCCGCCCGCGGGCGAACTTCTTCGCGAGCGCCGCGCGCGCCCGCTCCGCCGCCGCATCCAGCTTGACCTGATCGAGGAGGTCCTCGTTGAGGAGTTCGACGCCGGTGCGGGCGGCACGCTGACAGCCCCGGTTGACCAGCGTCATCAGCGAGCCGATGTGTCCGCCGGTGCGGATGTAGAGGTAGTCGGACAGCGCGTCGGCGAGCATGCCGGGGAACTTCCGGCACAGCACGATCCGCTCCTCCAGGGCGAGCAGCAGGCGGCGCCACTCACGCCGGTGCTTGTCGTTGGTGACGGTGAAGGGCTCCATGGTCAGCGGTGTGGTGCGGCGCGCGGTCTGGGCGAGGGTGATGTCGCCGCAGGAGTTGGCCTCGGAGTACAGGCCACGATTGCCCAGCTCGACACCGATGAAGATGATCGTGACCGGGAACTCGTTGGCGATGTACTTGAAGTGGTTGCTGACCTCGGTGCCGTTGCGGTCATGCCACTTCAGGAAGTGCAGGTCGTCGATCACCAAGATGCGCGTCTCACATTGCAAGACGCAGTCCAGGGCGCGCTGGGCGAACAGCGCGGCCGTGCCGGTCGTCCGTCCGGGGTGCGCGTAGTACTCCAGCAGCGACCGGTTGAACTCCTTCATGCCGATGTTGCTGGTCAGCCCGACCCGGCAGACCGGCCACCGCTCGTGCCCGGCCGCGGTGAACGCTCCTTCCCGTGTGATCACCTGCCGGTGGTACTTGAGCGCGAAGTCCAGCACCGCGGTGGTCTTGCCGAGCCCGGGATGGGCGTCCACCGCGACGGCGCCCTTGGCCTTGTCGCCGTCTTGCTGGTTGCTCGTGATGATGTCCCACAAGTCCTCGTGCAGTGCCCTGAGCTGAGGCGTCCCGATCGGCCCGAGGTTGGCGTGCCAGACACTGCGGCGCTGGTCGTACTCCAGCAGCGCCGCCTCCCCCAGGCCCGCCTTCTGCTGGAGCGTCAGCAGCTCCGGAGGCTGCCGCTTCGGCGCCTCGGCCAGGGCCCGCAGCCCTTCCTTGCGCGAGAGCGTGAGGTTGTCCAGCGACAAGGTCTCGGGGCAGGCCGGCATCACGCGTCCTCCAGGGCGTCGGCGTAGAAGTCCCCGTCGTCGGGGCCTTCGAGTTCGTCGTCCTCGTCGTCATCACCGGCCACCGCGCCCTCGTACGGCACCGCCCCGGCGGCGCCGGTCTCGTCCGCATCGTTGTCGCTGCCGGCGAGGACCCGGGCGACGGACGGCAGCGCGCGTACGTCGTCCCAGACGGTCTCCGGCAGGTCGAAGGCGGACTGTTCACGGGCCTGGCGCAGGGCGAGGCGCCGCTCCGGCAACGTCAGCCCCAGTCCCAGATGCCAGCGTTCCAGCAGTTCGGCGACCGCACGCTCGTCGTCGGGGAAGGGGGACTTCTCGCCCGCCACCTTCCGGGCGAGTTCGATGGCCCCCTCACTGACCGGGAACTTCAGGGCCGGGGCGTGCTCCCACTGCAGGGCATGCCAGCGGCGGGTGTCGGGGCGGCGGAAGTAGATGTAGCTGATGTTGTCCGGGTCGACCTGGACGGGCCACAGCCCCTTGCCCTTCGGCCCGGTGTACTCGCTGCTCTCGCCCCGGTATCCGTCCAGCCCAGGACCGTTGTAGCGGCACTTGCGGATCTCCACCCCGTAGTGGTGCAGCTGCTTCCACTCGGTCTTGAGGAACTCGAACCCCAGCGCCGGGTCACGGGGCACCTCGATGTACCCGGCGCGGGCGATCCCGTGCTCGAACATCATCGCCGGCGACAACCTGAGTCCCGGCACGTTCGGGTCGAGGAGACCGCGATGGGCCCGCCGGTGATACACGCACGCCGTCCACTCACGGATGATCGCCTCCAACTCGTGGAGGAAGAAGAACGCCTCCCTCTCCGGCCGCTCGCCCCGCGAGAACACATCCGGCCCCTTGTACCCGGGCAGCACCTCCAGCGGCCCCTCGCGCAGGGTTTTGAAAAAACGTTCGAGCGGACCCTTGTCCCTGCCCGTCCGCAGCCGAGCCGGCTGGATGGACAGGCCAAGACGCTGGCACACGGAGGTGATGTGCTCGCTGATGTACGGCTTGCCGTGATCGACCACGACGGTCTCCGGCACCAGCGCCGGCCCCGCAGCCCCTTTCACCTCACCGTCCTGCGCATCGCCCTCCTCCAGCGCCTCGCGCTCCACGAAGACGGTGCGGGGAATACCGTGATCGGGCCAGAGAGCCCATGACGGCCAGCCCTTGCCCGGCGGCCGGGGGCGATATGTCTGGAACAGCACCGCCGCTACGTCGATGGACTGCGTGGACACCGGCGTCACCCTGAGTCCCGTGATGCAGCGGGTGTACCAGTCCATCGCAACCGTCAGCTCGGCCTGCACCCACTTCAGCGTGATCGGGTCCATCGCGAAGACGTCCAGCCGTGTGGTGTCCATCAGCAGGTACTCGCCCGGCCTCGTCGGCCGCAGCTTCCCGTACGCGCCCGGCGGCCGGGCAGCGATGTCCCGGTTACGTTTCGTACTCAGCCGGAACGTCGGCAGCCGCCGCTCCAGTTCCTCAAGCCACCGGTACGCGGTCGCCCGGGTCGGCAGCTTCACCTCGCCCTCGCCGTAGCGGGCCGCAAGGCGCGGTCCGACGGATCGAATCACCTTCGCGCGGGTCGGCTTCGAGTCCTTCTCGTGCTCGGCCATGATCTCCAGGGCCATCTCCACCCACCGCTCATCGGCCCGCCCCAGGCCGCCCATATCCCCGCTTCCGCGGTCCGGGCCACCGCGCACGAGCCCGGCCTCCCCGTCGAGCAGGAAGGCGCGCACCCACCGCTTGATGGTCCTCACGCTCACGCCCAGCTCGGTGGCCTTCGCCTCGTACCGCTGCAGCTTGGACACCGTGGCCGCGTACTGCGGCCGGGGCTCGCCCGGCTCCGGCACCTCCTCGCTGCCCGAACGAAAGCCCGTCAGAACCTCGTTGACATGGGCGGCCCGCTCCCTGACCTCGGCCAGTTCCTCCTCACTGAGCAGCGCGAACAGCACCGATGCCGTCTCGCGGTCATCATCGGCCTGTGGCCCCGGTTCGGCGGCGATGACCGTGGCACGGCCCGAGGAGAGCGACACCCGCAGAGACAGCCGGAACCTGCGGCCGGCCCCATCGCGAACCAGGAGCTCGTTGCCCGCGGCCGAGCCGAACATCTCCTCCACCACGACGACTTCGCCGTCGTACTTCAGCCTCGTGCCTACCCCGACCCGTACCGCGGCTCCGCTCACATGCCCTCCCGAACGAGATCCCGGCATTCGACAGACCGGTTCGTCTTCATCTCCGTCGAGCTCTGACTCGTCGATCGGACGAGGAAGGTCGCGCCGGCCTGCGCCGACCACTGTGGCCGGCCCCTGGCGCAGCACATGCCGCTGGGACAACACTGCTGTCAGGTCGGTCACGAAGTGCTGGCACCACAACAGCCGCAGCACGGCAGCCCGTACCTTCCACTCCGGGTGACGGGGAAAGGCGCGAAACGCGTCGCCCAGCGTCGCCCCGTGCAGATCCTCCTCGCGGATCTCCGCGAGGAGGTCTTCGTCGAAGAGCCAGTCGCGGCGATAGCCCGCGAGGAAGCGCAGGTTCGCCAGCTCCACCTCTGGCGGCTCGGACCACACCTCGAAGTCCCAGCCACGGGAGAGGACGACCTCGCGCGCCCAGCCGAGCGCGAAGTTCACCTTCGGCCGGGTGAGCAGATGCCGTGGTTTGACGTCCACGACCAGCGGCACATCCTTCTCGCGCACCACAAGGTAGTCCGGAACGTGCCGACGCTCGCGCCCGTCCACGGTGGCGGTGAGAAGGAACGGCTGGGCGAAGACGGCCGTCACGTCCTGGTCGAAGTCGGCGTAGAGCAGGCGTGTCAGCTCAAGACGGGACTCATAGACGACGTGGTCGCGCATGGTGGAAGACCAGTGCGTGCCGGAGTAGTGCTTCTGCCCGTTGCGCCAGCGGAACGTACGCCACGGGATCGAGGGCTCGAAGACATCGACGCCCGACGTCGACCAGACCAAGTCCTCGTCGACCTTTCCGTCCGTACGACGCAGACTCATCGAGACTTCGCCGATCACATGCGACATGCCCCACCCCCAAGCAGCCGGAGCGGGGCGCAGAGCTCCCGGTCTCGGCCAGCTGCGACATCTCCACAATCGAACGAGAGGGGACCGCTGCATAGAACAGGAGCGGGAACAGCACTACGACGAGTGAACAGTCAGACGGGCGTTCGTCTCACCGCATTGTCCCTTGGGCCAGAAAAGGGCCGCCTTCAATGAGAAAGGGACACGCGAAATGCGAACCTACAGGCGACGAGCGCGAACAGCTCGGTGTCCACAGCCGGGTCGGGCACGACGTACAGGTGCAGGGCGGAGACGCCGGACTCCCAGGGTTGGTTCCGGAAGGTCGGGATGAGCGGCTTCATGATCACGCTCCTTGACGGGTACGGCTGGGGTGACGTTCAGCGGGTGGGGCATGTCGGGCGCGCCGTCCGGCTGCGTCAGGACGGCGACCAGCCGGGGCATTGGCGCAGGGCCCTGCTGCCGCGCCGGTGGAGTGACTCGATCCGCGAGGGCCCGTTCTCGTGGGTGATGCGGATGGTGTCCGCGTTCTCGTACGTGACCGTTGGCTCGATGCCGGTGCGCCGGGTTATGGTTGCGGCCTCGTGGCGTACAGCCAGGGGCGGCTCCTGCTCTGAAGAGGTTTCGGTGGAATAGACACCCATCGGGTATTCCTTTCCGTACGACACCAGTGAGCAGCCGTGGCCCTTATCCAGGCTGGTGGCGGGCTGTCGGTTTGGGCGGCAGGCGGTTAGGTCGCCAGCGACCAGGCGGCCAGCGGTGCGTGGCGGCGGCGCAGAGCCTCGACGAGCTTGCGGCGGGACAAGTCCACGACGAGGGCATTGTGGTCGCTGAGTCCGCGGCGCTGCATGTCCAGCACTTCGACGCTCACTACGGACTGCACCGTCCAGCCGTCCATGGCGCCCCGGTCGATACGGCGTTCACCGCCTTGTTCAGGGCGGGTGTGCCCGGCAGTCGCGGCCAGGGCACCGGGCTGGCCGAGGTGACGCGCGGCGAACCGGGCGGGGTCGTGCATGCCGATATCCAGCATCAGCTCGTCCAGGGAGGTGCAGCTTTTCCATGTGCCGTCGGGCTGTTTGATGGCGCGGTGCCGGCGGTGTACCACGTCAGTGATCTCGGGTGAGGTCCAGTCGATCTCGGGCACTTGCTCGCCGATCGGCACGGGGTATTCGTTGCAGTCACCGAACAGCCAGCAGGCGGCCTGGAGACGGGCGTGGTCGGTGATGTGGTGGGCTTTGACCTTGTCTACCAGTGACGACAGCTCGTAAGCCTCGGCTTCCCGAACGCGGGGGTTGCAGTACGAGCTGTGGAAGGCGGCCGTGATGATCGGCACCTCGGGCACCTCGGGAAGCCGCAACACGACGTTGGCGGGCGGCGTCCGGAACACCTTTGGGTGGTGGTGCTGGGGGCCGATGGTGAAGGCGGGCTCGCGTACGAATAAGCCGGTGGGGTTGCGGCCCTGGCCCATCTCCGCCCGGAAGCCGCGCATGCCGAGTGTGTCCTGGGCGGCCTGCCATCGCCGGTCGGCGGCGGCTTTTTCCGCAGCGGTGGCGGTGGGCCTGGTCTGGGAGTAGGTGAGTTCCGTCATCCCAAGCCAGTCGGGCTCCAGCGGGGCCAGAACGTCTTCGTACGCTTGGCGCCACCGCGCGGGGAGGACGCCCTGCGTCTCTTCGGGGCCGCCGTCGTGCTCCAAGTTCATGAGCACGAGACGGACTACGCCGCTGTCCTTCTTCTTCACCGGTTCTCCCTTGCTGCGTTGTCGAATGGCGGGTTGGTAACGGTCCGGTACGGCTTGCCTGCGGGCCGGAATCACGGACGCTCGCCGGGCGGGTGGAGAAGGAGGCGCGGTGAGTCGGTGGTCCTCGCGTCAGGCGCGGGTGCGGGACAATCGGTGCCAGCCAGGGGCGTAGGAGCGGTGACTTCCCAGTGGGGCGGCGGTTGCGGGAGCGTCGGTCCTTCGATGCTGACGCGGCTGAACCACGCCTCGGGGTTGGTGATTTCCCGGCGCGTGGGGGCGAGCGAGGTGTCGGTCCAGATCCGGTTGAACGGGACGACGCTGCCGGTGACTTCGATGGCTGCCTGGATGAAGCTCACGCCGTCGCCGCAGGCCGGCGTACTCGGATCCGCTGATCGCGCGCACATCAACGAGGTGAGATCCGCAGGGTGTTGCAACCGGGAGAGCAGGCGGGCGTGCTGCCGGTAGCGCCATGAGCGCGGCATTTCTCGGGACCGGTGCTCACGGCAAAATCCGAAGAAGGCGCCTGCCACCTTCTGCTCGGCCCAAGTGGCATGCCCCTCCATCAGGACCCTGGTGGCAGAGTCATCGTGCACCCGGGCACCAGCACGGATCGGGGGTGGGGGGAGCGCGCCTGCGCTTGCTTCGATCTGCGCGTGGTGCACACCGGCGTGGACGACGAAGCGGATCAGCGCGGTACGGTCGTAGCGGAGCCCTGTGTGGTGCAGGGCCTGCGGCGTGATCAGGGTTCGGGGTTCGCCGTAGCGGTCGGTGATCGTCAGGCCGGGGTTCATCGGCCAGCCCAGGCGCAGGGCGGTGGTGGCCCACGCCCCGAACCGACCGCGGACGTGGTCGGCCTCCGGCCCGTTGAGGCGGGCCTGTGCAAGGTCTGCCTCCAGCGACCGCTCGGCCCATGCCCGGATCTCAGCCCGCCAGGCGCGGGGAGTGAGCAGTCGGAACACCAGGCTCGGACAGGACAGGTCCGTGACCTCCTGGATCAGAGACGCGGTGTCCCGCAGGATCTGCTCAATCTCCTCAGCGAGCCCAGCGTGGCCCCGGGTCTCATTGAGGACGTCGGTGATCGTCATTCCCCTGTCCCCCTGGCCGTTATCGGTACCCGTCCGGGCTGTGGATTCCGTGGGACCGCGGCGAGTGCGGCCACGAGGGTGCTGCTCGGTGTGGCGCCGGGATGGACGTGCCCTGGGAATCCATGTCCGGTACGGACTTTGGGCAGCCACCGCGGCGGGGGAGACAGGGGCACTCGGCTCTTCATCAGCTGGCTTTCGGCGGTACGGACAGGGAAACGGGAAACGGTCGGCGGTGGGGTACCGCGACCGAACGATTGGTGCTCGCGGTCTGGTGTGAGCGGCGCTAGGTGAAGCCGGGGCTTCACGGTGACGGCCGCGAATGCTGTGGGGATTCGGCTGGGTACTTGGGGTGTGACTGGCCTACTGGGGAGCGGCCTTAGCCACACCGGGCTCGAGCTGTGTCATTCGTCGGTGAAACGGGCGAGGCCGGCGGCAACTGCACCGGATGGGGGGACCGCATTCACCCATGTGCGGGTCGCTACGTCTGTGGTTCGGTTGACTCTTGGTTGCCGCGGCGCTTGGCGGCGCCTGCCTGTGTGCGTCGATAGACGATGCCGTGTGCTCGCTCCAGCTGGCGCAGTAGCTCCTGCAACTGGTTGACCAGCACCAGCAGATGTTCGTACGCCAGGTCTGCCCGCGGCCGGGAGGCGGCGCGGCGCTCGGTCCGGTCGATGAGCTCATGCAGTTCGGGCCGTTCCTTTTCGCCGAGCGTTGTGGCGAGGGCGCGGGCGTGGGGGATCAGGGTGGGGGCGAGTTCCTCCAGTGTGGTGAGCGTGTCGGCGACGGCGCGTGGGGCGGAGACGATGCCCCGGTTCGCGATGGTGTCCAGCTCCCGCCGTGCGGCAATCAACGACGTGGTCACGTCGGTGTCGGCCGGGTTCGCGGCGGGAGTTGTGCTCGTCATGGAGGTCTCCGTGTCGGTCAGCAGGGAGTGGGCAACGGAAGGTCAGGCAAGGGGCGCCCGAGGGGCGATGTGCGCGAGGTAGCGTTCGGACCACTGGATGCGGTCGAGACCCCGGGCGATTTCCCCGAGGCGGTAGAGCTGGAGGTCGTCCGGGCCAGCGGGGGCTGAGATCAGGTCGAGGTCGCGGGAGAGGCGGGATATCTCGTAGTCGGCCCGGCCGCCGTATCCGCCGTGTGTGTCCTTGGCTTCCTGGAGCGAAACCTTGGCGGCTCGGCTGTTGACGAGCTTGCTGTTGAGCAGCTCGGCGTCGCACGGAACGCCTTGGTCCAATAGGTGCGCTGCGTGATAGAGAACGCCTTCGCCGGTCATCAGGCGGGACTTGATTTCAGCCAGGTGGTGGCCGACCACCGGCAGGTCGGCCAGGACACCCCCATAGCGGGGGCGACCCGTGGTGAATGCGGTGGTCACGTCGAACACTCGGCGGTGTATGCCCAGTGCGACGGCCGCGAGGTTGGGCCGGCCGCACACGAGGGAGGCGGTGTAGGCGATGTCCAGTCCGTCTCCTTCCTCGCCGAGCAGGGCGCTCGCGGGGACGCGGACGTTGCGCAGCCGTACGTTGCCGGCGGTGAAGCCGTGCAGTCCGACCAGGGGCGGTTGGGTGACTTCGAGGCCCTCTTGGTTGCCTTCGACGAGGAAGGCCGACAGGCTCCGCGGACCGCTGCGCTTGCCGGTGCGGGCGATGACGACGTAGAGGTGGGCGATGCCGGAGTCGCCGACGAAGCACTTGTCGGCGTTGATGATCCAGTCCTTGCCCTTGCGGCGAGCGGTGCTGGTCATGCCGATGACATGGCTGCCGTGTTCGGGCTCGGTGACCGCGATGGCCATGTACACGGTGCCGGCGGTGATCGGGGGGAGCCACTGCTGTTTCTGCTCGGTGCTGCCCCGGTACAGGAGGGCGAGCGTGGGGATGAGAGGGGCCTGCAGGATCGCGCCGGCGGCGCCGCTGATGTACGAGAGTTCATCGAGCAGGATCGTCTTGGCGATGTGTCCGGCGGCCAGGCCCCCGTACTCGGGGCCGATGAACACGCCGAACCAGCCTCGCTCGCCCATGAGGCGCGCGAGGTCGTGGTCGGTGTGCGTGCCCGCCGCCTCCATCTTGGC
Organism: Streptomyces sp. T028; assembly: GCF_048159505.1. Lineage (NCBI taxonomy): Bacteria > Bacillati > Actinomycetota > Actinomycetes > Kitasatosporales > Streptomycetaceae > Streptomyces > Streptomyces sp. T028. The sequence continues at coordinate 170,442 of NZ_JBLRVZ010000004.1, read as the reverse complement.
GATGCGGGGGGAGATCTCTGCGCGGGCGAATTCCCGGACTTGCTCGCGCAGGCTCCGGTGCGCGTCGGTCAGATACACGTCGACAGAAGACATCCTCTGTTCCCCTTCCTCGGGCCGACGGCCCAACAGCCTTGCCGTGGTGTGCGGTCAGCGCGGCGGGGTGAGCAGGTGCGGCGCTTGGGCGGGCAGTTCGTCGATCAGGGCCAGGGTCTGCTGCTGGTAGTGCTTCATGAGGCTGACGCTGGAACGGCCCCAGGCGGTCACGCGGTCTCCGACCAGGCAGATGGTTCCGATGCCCGTGTCCGTGGACTGGTGGATGAGAGGGCCGCCGAGGTAGGTGCGGGCGCCGAGTCTGGCGACGGCGCCGTTTCCGGCCCAGCGAGGGGAGTCGTAGATGTCTTCCAGGGGCAGGATCTTGCGACGATCGAGGGTGTGGACGCACCACCCCTGATCGCGGGGCATGAACCGCTGCACGGGCGGGATCTCGCTGGCGGCGGTCTGGCTCGGGCCGCTGCCCTGCCCGGCGGGGACGTACATGCCGGCGAAGTACTGGTAGCCGTCCTTGAAGATGTTGACCATGCTGTAGAAGCCGACTGGGCTTGCGACGAGTTCGGCCGCCTCGGCCGCGAGCGCCGCGGCGAGGTCGTCGAACACTTGGATCGGCTGGTCCTCGGCCAGGTTCAGGGCAGGCAACAGGCGCATGCGCGCGCTGAGTTCACGGTCGACGGGGACGAGTTCAGGGCGGGCGGTCTGGTCGTCGAAGGCGGTCATCGGTGGGTCTCCCGGACAAGGGTCAGGGGCGGGTGAGCAGGGAGGTGGGTTGGGCGCGTTCGCAGACGTGCTCGAACAGGGCGATCAGTACGCGCCGGGCGGAGGTCTTCTCGCGTGCGTCGCAGGAGACGACCGGGATCTGCGGAGCCAGGTGGAGAGCGGCTCGGACGGCCTCCTCGGCGTAGGGGTGGGCGCCGTCGAAGCGGTTGATCGCCACGATGAACGGTGTTCCGCGGCGCTCGAAGTACTCCACTGCGGGAAAGCAGTCTTCGAGGCGGCGTGTGTCGGTGAGAACGATGGCGCCGGCGGCGCCCTCCGACAGGTCGTCCCACATGAACCAGAAGCGGTCCTGGCCGGGCGTGCCGAACAGCAGCAGCTGGACCTGTGCTGCCGGGCCGAACCGCAGCTCCCTCAGAGTGCGGGCGCTGAGAGGGAAGGTCATGCGGCCGAAGTCCATGGCAACCGTGGTCTGCGACTTGCGTTCGATTCCGTTCAGGCTGTCCGTCCTGAGGCCGGCCATGGTGAGGTTTTCCTCAGTCCGCAGCGGCTTGATCTCGCTGACGGTGCCGACCAGGGTGGTCTTGCCCACCCCGAAGCCGCCCGCGACCACGACCTTGGCCGGGATCGTCAGGTCAGAGGCTTCTGCGTAGCCCGGCAAGGACGTCCTCCAGTACTCGTAGGTCGTTGGTGGCTGTGGTGAACCCGGCCGGCATGGGCACCGTCAGGTAGCGGTCGTCGAGCAGGTCGGACAGCCAGATCTTGACGACTTGCAGGGGCTTTTCCAGCGTGGCGGCGATCTCGGCGACCGAGCGGGGCCCGGAGCGGCACAGGTTGAACACTTGCGCGTAGTGGGTCTGCAGGGCCGTCCTGGGCGGTTCCCGGGTGGCCTGGACCAGGGAGGTCCGGTCGAGTTCGGGGTGCGTGGCGCGGACGCGCCCGTGGACCAGTGCGTACGGCCTGACCGAGCCCAGATCGTCTTGGATCCAGACCGCGTTGTCGTCGTGCGCCACTTCACAGGACCGGCTGGCCGCCGGCGGCGCCCTGGGTGCGAAGTGCCACGGAGAGGTGCTCGGGCATGCGCTTGACCAGCAGCGCCGTCTCGTAGGAGATCTGCTCGACGTCCGTGCTGCTGTCGGCCAGGACGCTGAGCAAGGCGCCTGCCCCGGCCGCCATGATGAACAGATAGCCCTCGTCCAGCTCCACGGTGACCTGACGGACGCCGCCGGTGACCTGGAGCTCGACGGTGGCGCCGATGGCCAGCGAGTGCATCCCGCTCGCGATCGCGCTGAGGGTGTCCGGCTCGGCTTCCTCGCGGCTGCTGAAGTAGCCCACCTTCAAACCGTCTCGGGACGTCACCAGCGCGCTCTGCGCTCCGGACGTCTTTTCGACGAAGTCCTTCAGCAGCCACGTCAGGTCATTCGCCGGGGTGTCGGGCTTCATCGGATGCCTCCAAGGCATGGGGGGATTCGGAATGGTCAAGGGATGGGTGATCACCGGCGGAGCCGTGCTGGTCTGCGCGCCGGCGCCCCGCGGCGATCCGCGCCAGCAGTCCGCCGTCAGGTGGCCGAGCAGGCTCTGCGCGGCTCGGGACGCCCCTGCGCAGCCCCGCCGCCAGATAGGAGCGCGAGGGGTCACGGACCGCCAGCGGCGGAGGAGTCTCGTCTCCCGCGATGGGCATGCTCGCCCGGGCTTTGGAGGACGGCTGCGGAGATACGGGCTGGGGAGCGGTCCTGCGCTGGGGCAGAGGGGGCGTTCCCTGCCCGGGGGCAGCCACTGCGTGTGGCAGCGCCCCGCGCACAGGTCGCGCGGAGGGCGCAAGCCCGCCCGAGCCGGAGCCCCGGCGATGGTCATCGCCTCGGCCTGGTGGTCGCGCACCTTGAACACCCGGTGCGGGATGGCTGGACGCAGGGACAGCCTGTCCCGGCTCTTCCCCGGCGGCGGTCGTGCGGTGCAGCAGGTCGAACGGAATGACAACGACCGCTTGGTTGGAGTGGTAGACGTTGGTCTGCAGCCTGACCTGGAGACCAATCCGGCTGGCGTGGGTGGCCACCACCCACATCCCGATGCGTCCGTCGTGCACGTACTCGCCGACGTTGTGCCGTGACACGTCGGACAGCAGCCCGTTCAGCTGTTCCCGGGTGCGATCGGGCATCAGCCGTCCGTGATCATCGACTTCGATGGCGATCCCGGCCGACACCCGGACGACCCGGATCAGCACCGGTGTGTCGGGCGGCGAGAAGTTCGTTGCGTTGTCGATGAGTTCGGCCAGCAGATGAATCAGGCCGGCTGCCGCTCGGCCGTGGATCTCGCCCTCGACCGGCGACGCCAGTTTCACGCGCGGGTACTGCTCCACCTCGGCGATCGCGTGGCTGATCACGTCGGACAGCGAGGTCGGTTTGTCGGAGCGCCGTGGCACCGAACCGCCCACCACGGCGATGCTCTCGGCGAAACGGCGAGCACGCGTCGCCATGTGATCCAACCGCCACAGAGGGCGCAGGACGTCAGGGTCCTCGATCTCGCGTTCCAGCTCGTCGAACGTCGTCAGCATCTGGTTGAGCAGCGTCAACATCCGCCGCCCGAGCGTCAGATGCGCGCGCTTTTCCTGCTGGGCGGAAGCGCCCAGGACCAACGCCTGCGCGTCCCGTACGGACCGGTGCAGCTCGTACTCCAGAACGGCGAAACGGTCCCGCTCGTCCGGGGGCACGGGGAGTTCATGCAGGGCAGGCCACTCACCGCGCTGAAGCCGGTCCATGGTCTGGCGAATGACCTTGCCGCCGTCGGCTGCCACCACCAGCAGCCGGGCGATCCACTGCTCCACCGCATCCGTGTTCGCTGCACGCTGGCGGTGCACTTCGCGGGCGGTCACATCACCGACACGCCATGCGACCGCCACCACGATCAGACCTCCGGCGGCTGCCGCGGACCACATCAATGCGATGCCAACGGACTCCAGAGCCTGAGTACGGACTGTGTACTCGGCAGCGGACAGCACCAGCATCGAGACAACGGCCGGCAGCACAGCGATCAGCCGTATCCGCGACCGCAGACCCCGTGCGGAGGCAAGACTCTGGCCAGGTGGTCTGCCGTGCCGCCGCCGAGCAGAACGAGACGGGCGTGAAGCATCAGACATCGGAAACCTCGAAGACGGACGGCCAGAAGGGAGCGCCAGCCACGTGACGTGGACAAAGGGCAAGAAGGGGGCCGCCGGGATGAGGCGCATGCCCCCGGGCACGGAGGGAGCCCACGTCCCGGCGGGCAGGTTGGGTCGAGGCGAGAAGGCAGCGCTGCCTTCGTCCGCGCGGCTCGGTTAAGGCCGGCGGCAGGTTTAACACCCACCGGCTCCGGCTTCGAGCGCTGTCGTGTCCGGACCGGGACCCGTTGAGGAGTGACTGCCGGGGCACAAGCACCAGAGCGCAGCCGACGGGGGAAGCGGCGTACGGTCGGGGCCCACGAGGGTGTCCCGGCAGCCGGTCTATATGTGGATATCGCTGAGCGCCTCTGCCGCGCTCTGCACGATGCGGCTGATCGACGGAGCGAGGGAGCTGTCGTGGAGGTAGAAGCCCAGGAGCACGGCCGCTACTGCGTGGCCGGCCTTGAGGCCACCCTTGCGGATCAGCAACCACACCATCACGGCCAGCACGAGGACCAAGGAGACGTTGATGCTCACGGAAGTGGCTTTCTGCCGGGGGCATGCTTCCGAGGAGTCCCGCAGGGTCAATCGGGCTCGCGACGACGGCCCACGTGGCTGCGGGACTTGAGGCGTTCGCGCACCTTATGGACGGGGTGCCCGCGCAGGTTGTGGCCGCGATCATCCGGGTACGGCCGAAGCAGGCCGCAATGCCGGGAAAAGCGGAAAACAGGGCGGGCACGATCTCCTCCGGGTGTGCAGACTTGTCGTCTTGCGTCATGTCCGCGACGCCCGGGTGACCGTTTCCGGCCTTCGTTGAGTTTATAGGTAAACCAGCACAGTATTCGACGGTCTCCGACCAGAATCCTGTGAAAGATGCATGATGAGCAGGGTGATCGCGCCCAGAACGGAATTTCCGCTGCGCTGCGGGCTCCGGGACGTAGACCGCCCACGCCGAGAATCATCCAACTGACGTTTATCCAGGGGCATCTCAGGCGTCCCGAATCGACGGATTAACGGCGTTCGACTTGCTATCGCGGGGTCGTGGGTTCAGTTCCTGCGCGGCCAGTCAACAACGAGACGGCTGTGGGTCTTGTCGATAACGAAGCGTGGCTCGGAGACCTGCAGTTGGTCGCGGGCGTCACCGACGGCCATACGGAGAACGGGGGCGGGCGCATTGTTGCCCCAGCTTTGGTCCCATTCGCCGATCGCGGTGGCGACCTGGCCGGCAAGCTCGGCGGCACGCGGACCGTGGCCGATAACGCCGATCTGCCAGAACGTACCTTCCTCGTCTTCGCCTTCCCGCTTGGTGAGATAGGCCAGGGTCTCGTTGTCGAGTGCGGCCATAGAGCCCCAGCCGAAGTTCGGGATGAGACCGGGGCGGGATCCGGGCATCCGGGACAGGCCGTTCGGCAGCACGTATGCCAGATACAGGTAGAGCCACTGGTAGGAGTCGCCCTTGCGGAACTTCACGCTGGTGTAGATCTCGGCTGGGGGCTGGTCCAGTGCGGTGCGGATTGCCTCGCGGTCGACGTTCTGGTCGGTGTAGGTTTCCAGGCGGACGTCGCCTTCGCCTGACATGTCGACCATGGTGCGGATGTCGTTGCAGACGCCCTTGCGGAGGGGGACGAACGTCATCATCTCGGTGGAGACGGTCCTCCAGGTCTGGCCGTCGCGTTCAAAGGCCAGGCTGCGGGAGATGCTGCCGCGAATCCGCATGGGGATGACCAGGCGCCCATCGGGGGCGAGCTGGTCGAGAATCGTTGGGGGGATGTCTCCGGCGCCGACCGTGAACTGCACGCGGTCGTAGGGGGCGTGCTCGGTAAGGCCGGCTGCGCCGTCGCCCAGCACGACCTGCACGTTCGTGGCCCCAGCCTGCGCGAGGTTCTTCTGAGCGCCGTCGACGAGGTCCTGGTCGACGTCCACGGTCCACACGTGGCCGCCGGGCGTTACGAGCCGGCCGAGGAGCGCCGCGTTGTAGCCGGTGCCGGCCCCGGCTTCGAGGATCTTGTGGCCGGGCCGCGCGTCCAGTTGTTCGAGCTGGGTGGCGACGATCGAGGGGGCGGAAATGCAGGAGATCATCGCGCCCGTCTCGTCGTGCTTGATGGCCACGGCGTCGTCGACGCAGGCGTCTTGAGGGTCGACACCGGGGAGGAACCGGTGGCGCTCGATGCTCCGGAAAGCGGCGACGATCTCCGGGGTGCGCAGGTGGCCGCTGTCGACGAGGCGGTTCACGAGGTCTTCGCCCCATACGGCGGGGTCGGGAGCGGGCGTCACGGTGGTCTCCATCCGAGTGAGGTTAGAGGGTTGCGAGGTGGGCTGGCGGGGAGGCGCGTCGGCGGCTTCCGCCTGTATGTACAGGCGACTTGGCACAGTCAGTGCCGCAGCCTCCTGCTCGTCGGAGGCACTCAGGCACCGTCGAAGACGGCGATCGCGTGATGGGTGCGCAGCGCGCCTCTCAGGCCAGCGGACCGTTGGCGCGTTGCATCAGCTGACGCCGGGGCGTATCGCATCCGGTGATACTCCTTCCTCCACAGTGAGGCACTGGGTGAGGCTCGCTCCAGCTGTGTGGACAGCCTGCATGAGCGTGGACTGCACCGAGTCCGGCAGGGCTCCCCGGCCGAGGCCGCCGGCGCGGACGATCTCCTCCAGCTCATGGCGTGACCGCCCGCTGGCCGGTGGAGACGGGTGGCGGAGGATCTCGCGCGCGGCGTAGGCGTCGCCGGCCTGAACGGTGTCGCTGACGATCGTGTTGTGCAGGGCGTGCACCTCGGCCTCGCAGCCGTGCGATGCCAGATCGATCGCCGCCAGGACCAGCTTCACCCGGAACATGCGCAGGTGCGGCGGGGCCGGCACCAGGGCACTTTGCACGGCGTGTGCCACAGCGCTGAAGCCCTCCGACGTGACGCGGCCCGTCAGGCAGTCGGCGTAGCGGCGCAGGAGTTGAGCGACGGCTTTCTCCCACGGTTCGGTGGTCGTGGCCGTTTCGATCAGGGAGTTGGCTGTGTCCGGGTCGGCCGAGTGCAGGCTCACGATGACGCGCGCTTGCCTGCCGTCGTGCAGCCGGTCGGGGGCCGTGTCGTAGGCGATCGCGTGCGCGGCTGCTGGGGGCCATTGGCCGGTGGCGACGAGGAACCGGGTGCCGTCTTCGAGGAGGAGAGCGTTCAGCCAGGGCTGGATGTTGTCCAGGGTCGCGTGGGTGGTGAAGCCCGTGAGGTCGATGGGATGGCCGTGGACGGTCACGGTGCCGCCGTCGTGTGCGGCGCGGTGCACGCCCATCAGCTGCTGATAGGCGGCGTGCGGGTCTCCCGCGCGGGCGGTCAGGCGTACGAGGTTGATGATCGGCTGGAGAGCGGCGATGGCGGTATCCCCGGTGACGGGCCATGCGGCCTGGAAGAGGCGGAGTTGGCGCAGGCACAGGTCGGTGGCCAGGTCGGTCAGGCCGCAGTCGGAGGCGATCAGGGCGGACAGGTTCCAGGTGGCGCACGCAAGGTTGATCCGGTCGAGGAGCGGCCCGTCCTGCGCCGACTTCTCCGCGCAGGTGTGCACTTCCTCGACCCGGGTGGCGAAGCTGGGGTAGACGAGGTGGGACCGGCTGACCAGAGGCCATCGCCGGGCGAACCCCTGGAGTCGGGCCGGCGGGGGTGAGGCGGTCACGGTGTGGGCCTTTCCTCGGAGACGTCCTGGTGCAGGATCGCGGTACGCGCCGCGTGCGCGAGGATGCTCTGGGTGCGAGCGGGCAGGCCGAGCCGGTTCCAGTGGAAGATCACGTGATAGGCGATGACCTCGCGCAGGCCACGGCCGAGGGTGCCGTCGCGGTTGGCTGCGCCGAGGTCTCGTCCCGCGTGCCGGAACGCGCTGACCCAGTCGGCGGCGGGTTTGAGTGAGCGGTCCGACTGAAGCATGGGGCCGGCGGGGCTGGTGTCGGCAAGGAGCAGGTGCCGCAGGGTGTCGGCCATGGTGTGGACCTTGTCGGCTGGTACGTCCGCAGGGAGGGGCCGTTGCCCGGTGACGCGGTGCCAGACGTCGCCCTGCTCCAACCACTCCAGTCCGGCGGCGCGCATCAGCGTGGCGCACAGCAGCAACGACAGCTCCCGGCGACCCAGCTCGCCGTGAGATGCGGTGAGGAGGGCGCGACTGTCGGCGTCGAACAGGGCATGGGCAATCGTCATGCCGGCGTGGCCGCCGAACGCCGCCGTCTCGGGTTCGTAGATGCCGGGCCACCAGCGGTGGATTCTCCCGCCGTCGGTGAGTTCGTCCAGCGTGTCGGCCAGTGCCGCAGGCAGCTGCGCTCCGGGAACCGGCAGCAGCCGCATCCGCCAGCACGGGTGTTTTCGTATGAACCACCAGCTCGTGATCTGCCCGTCCTGCTGGGTCAGGTCCAGGATGGGGGCGATGTGGTCGGCGGCGGTCTGCTCGGCCTTGTCCCAGTCGGTGAACTGGACGTACAGCTGACACCACGCCGGGGGCCCGGCCTGTTGGGCGAGCGCCTGCTGTCCGGCCTGCTGGTAGACGGTGACGGCAGCGTCCAGATCGGAGGGTTCGAGTCCGGCTCGGGCTGCGGCCGTGTCCGTGCTGACTCCGGCCAGGACCTCCAGCACGGCGTACAGGGTGGCGTCCAGGCGGGCGGGCTGGATCAGTCGATCAAGAGGCATGTGTCCCATCCCGAGGTTGGCGCTGCGTCGTTAACTGCGGTGATCAGGGCCAGGGCGGTGCCCGCGTCGCCTTGCAGGAGTCCGGGGCCGGTGCCTGGACGGGCCTGCCGGATCAGTTGGGCGGCCACGTCGGGCAGAGTGGTCGGCAAAGCAGGGGTGACGGCGTCGTGGGCCGCGCGGAAGGCGGTCTGGTAGGTGCCTGCCCAGCCGTGGCACAGGCCCGCATCGGTGATCTTGGCGAGCTGTTCGGGGTCGGTGAGGCAGCGGACCATGGCGTCCTCGTACAGGTGCTGGCGTGCCCTGTCGCGGCGGGAGAGGGCGGCGAGCTGTCCGGCGCGGGCGATGCCGGGGGTGCCGTAGCACCAGCTGGGCCGGGCCGGGCCGCGTTGGGCGGGCCGGCCGGAGCGGAGTTCGCCAAGGTGGAGGTGCTCGGGCCACCAGGTTCCGGAGGGTCCGTCCTGCCGCCAGGTGTCGAGCCAGTGGAGGATGGTGTCGATGGCCTCTACGTGGCCGTCGACAGTTACGCCTTCGCGCAGGGCGCGGGCTAGAAGGAGTAGTGGGCCGCCGATGCCGTGGGCTGTACCGAAGTTGGCGTGGCCGCCACCGACAGCGGACGGCGTGAGGTCGGGTTGGTGAGCGACCCACCAGCCGGGCAGAACGCCGTCCTCGCCGTGCCGGACGGGAACGGTCAGCCGCACAAGGCAGTCCAGGACCCGCTGTGTCGCGGAGCCGGAGGGGGACCGGCGCAGCAGGTACGCGCCGATCCCCGTCAGGCCATAGAAGATGTCGTACTCGTGGAAGCCGGCCGGACGCCCGCTGTCCATGCGTGCCTGAGCCGCGTCGGCTCTGCGGTGCGCGAGTTCGGCTACGTGCCGGTCCACGGCGGAGAGAGCCTCCTGGTAGTGGGGCTGTTCGGGGGCGGTGGCGCAGTCGAGCATGAGGGCGACGGCGGGGGCCCCCAGGTACAGGCCGCTGGTGTCGGCGGCGCTGATGGGGGTGGCGACGGCGGTCTTGATCCATTGGTGGGCCTGCGGCCATGTGCCGTGTCCGGTGCGGGCGCGCTCGATGTGCAGGAGCGCGGTTCCGGCGGCGCCGGCGGCCAGGTCCTGCGCTTCCCAAGGCTGTTCCGCGGGGGACGGGGAGGGGAGGGCGAGGCGACGGGCGAAGGCGTCCATCAGCAGGGCTGGGCTGGTTGTGATGGTCATGCCTGCCGCTCCCGGTGTCGCAGGGCGCAGGCCCGGGCGAGGCGGCCGGTGGCGCGTTCGTGATCGGAATCTGCCGGCAGGGCTCGGATGCAGTGCTGGTGCAGCAGCGACCGCAGCACGTCGTCGGGGGCGCGCTCGGGGGCCAGCTGCTGGCGGTAGGCGGTCAGGGCGGCAGCGCGCTGTTGCCAGGCGGCGACGACGTCCGGGCCGCCTGGCAGGTCCAGGACAGTGGCGTGACTGGGCTCGGCCAGGGCCAGGGCGAGCGCGGTGCGGTCCCGGGGAAGGGGGCCGCGTTCCTGGGGCAGGGTGTGGGTCAGCCACTCGCTGGCTCGGTCCGCGTCGCCGAAGAACTGCACCGTCAGGTCGAACATGCTCGCCGCGGTCAGGGCCTGCCCGGTGGCGGCGTCCTCCCCGGCGGCACGGATCTGCGCCACGCCGGCGGCCGAGTCCGCGGTGAACACCCTGTGCGCGGCGTCCAGAGCGGGGCCGTCTCTGTACAGGCCCGTCTGCGGATGATGGGTGGCCAACTCCACGCAAGAGGCGAGGTGTTGGCTGTTGAGGCTGTCTGCCCAGGTGTTGACCAGTTGGGCGGCCGGTCCGAACGCGTCGGGGCCGGGCAGGAGCAGGTACAGGGCCAGGTACTGGTCGGAGTCCGGGCGGGCCGTGTCGCGATGGCGCCGGAACCACCAGAGCGGCATGGCGGCGAACTGGCCGAGCAGATCAGGCAGGTGGTCGGTCAGGATCTCGTTGTACCGCTGGGGGTGCGCGAATAGTCGGGCATACAGGACGGTGGACTGGCTGGGCGTCCCGGGGGCGGCGGCAGTGGGATCCGGAAGGCGTGGCGGGGTGGTGGGGGTTGAGTTCGCCAGAGGGATCAGGAGCTGGTGGGGGCGGCCGATCCATGCCCAGTCCTGCGCAGTGGTGCTTTCGCGCAGTTCGACAACGCCGTTGCGGTCCACCCCGGCGCGCAGCAGCGCCCGGTGGATGCGCTGGTCGAGGTCGAGGGGCAGCTGCTGGTCGTCCTCGACCAGAGCAAGGTGATCGGGGACGCAGAGCCGCTCGCGCCATTGGGCCAGGGCCTTGTCCCAGTCGGCCATGGGGGCGGTCCGGCCGGGCAGTTCCTCGGCGGACAGCAGCCAACGGGCAGGCGCGAGGATAGTCCGCTTGTACAGCACCCGTGGCAGGTAGGGCAGGGTGGCGGCGACGCCGAAGGTGAACGCCCTGTAGGCGGCGCTGCGGGCGGTGGTGATCTCCGCCAGGAACCGGGCGAGCGGCGGCGTGTGGACGGACGCTTCCAGCGCATGGGTTACGCGAGGCTCGACGTGCTGCCCCGTTGACCTGCGCACCAGATAGAACCGGCGGGTATCCGCAGTCACCGCCAGGTCGTCGAGCGCGATCACGCCGGGACCGGACTCGTGGTGCTGGCCGAGAGGGATCGTGAAGGGCAGGACCTGCACAGTGCGGACGATGTTCTCGTTGCGGCGCCGCCGAGGGCTGAACGACAGCTGCGCCGCGACGGCCCCGGGGCCGGCGGTCGCGTAAGAGTCGGCGAGCGCGGTCTGTGCGGACGGCGGGAGCAGGTGCGCGAACCGGCCGAGCATGCTGCTGCCGGGGCGGGGGGAGCCGGTGACCAACAGCCGGTAGTCGCCGCACTGCACGGCATCCAAAGTGGGGGCGTGGATCTCCACGGCGATCTCAGCCCGGGGCAGGGGCAACAGCGCTTCGGCATGGCCGGCGGTCAGGTCGGCGATCGTCGCCCGGGTGAGGACCAGCTCACGCCTCCCCTCGAGCATCGCCTCCTGCAGCAGGCGCAGGATCTTCTCGTCCCGGGCGGTCACCTGATACGGCGGGCGGGCGCGCTCGGAGCCCAGGAAGCCCGCGGGCAGGCCGAGACCGCTGTCCGCGACCAAATCCAGTACAGGCACGAGGGCCTCGTTGCCGTACCGGTCGAGGAACCGCTGGTGGTAGTCGCGCCATTGCAGATACCCGTACGGATGGGGCGACAGCTGGTGCATGACCTCGGCGGCTTCGGCGGCTTCGGCCAGGAGGGCTTCGGGGATGTAGGCGGTGCAGTCCAGTGCGGCGTCCACGAGGAGGGGGACGCGCCCGGTGGAACTCACGCGCTGCATGCTCTGCGTCAGCCGGTCGCTGGGCGTCCAGGGGGCGGCCGTGCCGGGCTGGTTCACGTCAGCCCGGATCGAGGCGAGTTGGGAGGTCAATTCGGCGAGGTCGGGAATGCTGGAGGCATCAGCTTTCTCCAGCTCGTCGCATAGGTGTGCGAGGGTGTCGACCGAGGTCATCGGGGGCCACAGACTGCTGATCAGAATGTTCTTGCTCAACAGGTCGAAGATCAGACCGGTGAGCTGTTCTGGGCGCGCCGTAGGGAACTGGCGGGCCAACTGATGCACGAGCCTGTCGTACGGAATGGGGGCGCGGGCCCTCTCCAGCACGGCAGCCACGGGCCGGGTCAAGCGGACTGACAGCTCGATCGGGGCGTAGCCGGAGGTGTGCGCGTCAGTCGGCATCCCGTCCACCACATGCCGGTCGCCGCGGGAGCGGCCGGTGTTGTTGGCCACGACCGTCAGCCGGGCCAGCAGAGCCGGGTGGCTCTCCAGGCGGGTAATGACGTCCGCCAGCCAGTCGGAATCAGGCCGCAGAACAGTCCGGTACCCCTCACCCCACAGGATGTGGGCGGTTTGAGCGGGCTCAGCGGGGGCGACGCCGGCGAATACCCCGAACGGGGTGGGCCGGTGGTTCCACCGCAGGAGGTACGCGGCAACAGACCGGACAGCCCGCCTGATACGCCGACCGTCGGTGACGGCGCCGTTCAGGATCTCGGCGACGCGCTGACACAGGACGGGGCTGGCTGCGGACAGCGCCGTGGGCACCGGGGCGTGCCATACCTCCTCCAGCCACTGCCGACCGCGGATCGTGACGTCGTCGCCGTGCAGGTCAAAGTCCGGCACGGGGATCGGCCGGGAAGCGGTGGAGGCGCGCAGCAGCATGCCGGGCTGCCACTGATACGTGAGGGGTGATCCCTGGGCCACCGGTGCCCCTTCCTGTTGTGGGGTGCGCGGACGGGGGGTGCCGGGGCGGCAGCGATGATCGGCTGCCGCCCCGGCGGATGCCGCGTGTTAGGCGGCGTCCTCGATGGAGGACTGGCAGGCGCTGGCCCCGTTCACGCAGGTGTTGCCGCAGCCGTCGCTGGTGGGGCACATGAAGACGGTGAGGGGGCTCTCGGAGATGACGACCTTGATGTCCAGCTCGAAGTCGTCGTCGGCGAGGGCGTCGGCCGGCAGGTCGGCCGGGGCGGTGGGGTGGTCGAGTACGGCAGTGGTCATGGCGATCACTCTCTTTGTCCGATGGGATGGTTCAGGACGGCCTGGCCCGGCGCCGTGTTCTACGCGGTGGGCCAGGAGATCGAAATCCGGCTGTGCCTCTTGTCGATGATTCGGTCGCCGGTGATCCGGTCATCGGGCGTGCCCGCCGGGTAGACGGCGATGCGCGGGCCGTCAGCGCCGCGGACCTTTTCGCTCCAGGTGCGGAAGATGTCAGCGATTCGCTCAGCGAACTCGGCCGCGTCGGGCCCGAAGGCGTGGACGCCGTACTCTGCGGTCTTCTTCTCGGTGTCGCGGCGCACGACGGTGTAGGCGAAGTGCGGCCCGTCGATGGCGACCATGGACCAGCTGTTGCCCGTGGGGCCGATCTTGCCGGTGGCCAACTCGGGGTTGGTGGACATGAAGCAGAACGTGGGGACCTGCGTGGACAGGTACATCTGGAGGGTGCCGATGGGCTCCTGGCTGGCGACGCTCACCCCGGTCCACGTCTCGGCGCGGGCGCTGTTCAGAACGCCGTCCAGCAGAGACGGGTTGGCGGGCAAGCCCTCGTCGAAGCGCAGCGTGACGCCCTCCTCTCCGGGGAGCTGCATGACCTGCTGGGCGTGGGAGCCCGCGCCTTGCACCGCGACGAACCCGCACACATGGGCGCTGGCAGCGACGAGGTGGCCGGCGTGCCGGATGAACCCGTACGTGCGGGTCAGGCCGTTGATGCGCAGCGGCACGACGAGCCGGCCGTCGTCCTTGAGCTGGTCGATCCAGGCGGGCGGGATGTCCCAGGCGCCGAGCGTCACCACGATCGCGTCGTAGGGGGCGAACTTGGCGACACCGCCCTCCGCGTCGGCGACCACGACGTTGACGTTGGTGTAGCCGGTCTCGCTGAGGAACCGCTTGGCTCGGTCGGCGGGCGCGGGGTCGATGTCGACGGTGGTGACCTGCCCGGTGGGCCCGACCAGCTCCGCGAGGTAGGCGGCGTTCGGCCCGTTGGTGCCGATCTCCAGCACGTTGTCGCCCGGGCGGATGCCGGCCTGTTCCAGCTGCATTGCCTGGATCTGCGGGGCGGACACTGAGCTGGTGTGATTGCCGTGCTCGTCCTCCTGCGTGATCACGGCGTTGTACGTGCTGTATGCGTCGCTGAGCGGCGCCTCGGGCACGGAAAGGTGCCGGGGCACCTTGCGCATGGCGGCCTCGACCGCGGGCGACACGATCGTGCCGTCCTCCTTGAGCTGGTCGACGACCTTGTTGCGGAGCTGGGTGGCCTCGTCGGGGTCCACGGTCACATCGGTCATAGAAAGGGGTTCCTTACGTGGTGTTCTTGCACAACTGCGCAGGCAGAGGGACCTCGCGCGGTTCGCCGGCGGATGCCGGCTGGTCAGGAGCGGTTGGCGCTGCGGCCCAAGGGCACCTCCTGGACGCGTTCGAACGTGTAGGTGTGGCGGTCAGGGTGCTGGGTTTCCATCACCAGCCACACCGAGTCAACGCGGGTGGTCACGTGATGGCGGGCGCGGCGCAGCAGGGCGGAGGCCAGCGAGTCGGCGCGGCCCATCTGAGCGAGGTAGTGGGTGTCGACCTTTCCGTAAGCGGCCGACATATGAGGGAAGTACGCCTCGGCGGCCTCGGGCAGGACGAGGCCGGCGTTCGACAGACCAGCCCGTACACGCAGGTTCAGGTGCAGCGGCGGATCGGCGGGCACGTCATGGGGCCAGAGGCGGGCGAGGACCGCGCTGCGGCTGAGTGCGACCGGCCCGATGTCGAGCGTGAACGGCTCCTCGTCGGCCAGCTCGGTGCGAAGGGCGTCTGCGGCGTCCTTGAGTTGGCGGGGGCCGACACGCTCGTCGGCGTAGTCGTGAGACATGGCGCCCTGGATGGTCCAGTGCAGGTCCTCGTCGGCGACCGGGGCCACGAGGTCCTCGTACGGGGCGAGGACCTCGCGTACCTGCCGGAAGTAGTCGATTACCTCGGCCGGCGGCAGCCACAGCACATGGGGGCGGACGCTGTCCTCGACGGGTGCGCCCTGGGCGCGCCACCGTCGTCCGGGATGCATGAACGCCTTCATGCGGCCGTCGCCTCCAGCTCGTGCAGGGCGAAGTCGGCGGTGACCAGCAGGTGGTCCGAGGCGGCCTCGGCGTCAGGCCCGTGGTGGGTGGTATGTGTGCGGGCGGTGACGGCGACGTTCTTGGTGACGCGGAGGGTGTCGATCCGGCGTGGGCCGAAGTCGTCGGGGCGTCCCTTGGCGTCGATCCAGTGCCCGCACGACCACTGCCACGGGACGTCCAGGACGGCGGCGGTGTCTCGCAGCCCGCCGGGGTCGCGCCGCAGGAACTCGCCGGCGTCCCGGTTCGCCAGCTTCGGGGCGTCGGGGTGGGCGGGGTCGAATTTGACCTGGTAGCGGAGCTTGGGGTGGTTCTGCTCCAGGTAGGGCTCGGGGTCGTAGTACGAGCCGTCCGGACGCCGGTCGGCGCTGATCGAGTTCCAGTCGGCCGCGACACCGCCAGCCATTTCGGGCTCCTGGAAAACCGAGATTACGCGGCTGGCCTCGTGCAGTCGCCGATCCGGCCAGAAGGGATAGGCGTGGTAGGAGCACCAGCGGGTGGGCAACGGGGTGTCGGTGTGGAAGTCGGCCATGGCCATGCCGTGCCAGAAGTCGCTGTCGGCCTCGTACGTGCGCAGGCTGCCGGGCACCGGTTCGAGGTCTGGTGTCCACAGCAGGCCGACGTGGAAGCGGTGGGCACTCGCCCCGGGCGACTGGCTGGCCAGGGCGGGGATCGCCTTCCTGCCGCGGGCCGGGAGTGCCTCGCACATCAGGCCGGTGTCCTGGGCGAGCATGCGCAGCAGGCGCCGCGCTTCGGTCTTGGTGGGGCCAAGGAGTTCCTGCACGCCGAGGACACCGGTGCGGTTCTGGAAGGCGGCGCGGATCATGCCGACGATCAGCTCATAGCGGCGCTTCTGTTCGGGCGTGGTCGGTATCTGCAGGTTGAACACGTTGTATGTGCCGAATCGGAACAGCGCCGGGGTCACGGCGGGACTCCTTCTTGCGTCGTGGTCAGTGCGCGGCCGGGGCGGACGGGGACAAACGCACGGGATAGCGGTGAGCGGGCGGATGGTCGATGGGCAGGTCGGGACGCCAGTAGCTGAGGACCTGGGCGGAGGGCACGAACAGCGGGCCGGGCAGATCGTTTACGCGGCGCCACTGCCACTCCGCGACCACTGTCGGTTCCTTGGCGGTCGGCGTGCCCTGGAAGCGGCGGATGAGGACCGCGGCGGTGAGGCGGTTGAGGTTGTGCCTCGCGTCCAGGAGCACGGCGAGCACCCGGACGTCCTCGGGGTGTGCCACGAGGCCGGTTTCTTCGGCGAGTTCACGGATCGCGGCGGCCTCGATGGACTCGCCGGCACCGTCGCATGCGTCCACCTTGCCGCCCGGCAACTCGTAGGTGCCCAGGCGGTGTTGCCCCATCAGCACATGGCCGTCCGGGTTGGTGACAATGACGCCGACCCCTAGGGCCGCCTGGGCGAGGGGAGGCCGACGGCTTCGCTCCTGAGCCACCACCCTGTGCGCCTCGGCTTGCGGAAGACGGCGGGCCTGGATGAGCTGGCAGACCACCGGGTTGTCGGCACCCGGGGCGTGCAGAAGGTCGACGGACTCGACGGCGAAGCCGTGCTTGGCCAGCAGCCCCTTCCAGACCTCGGGGGTGAGGATCCACATCTGCACCGGGATCGGGGCGGTCTTCGCCAGCCGCACTTCCTCCTGGCGGGCGGTGACGGTGGAGGAGGGTTCCAGCCCGTTCAGGTTGGTGTGCAGGGTGGAGAAGACCAGCCGTCCACGCGGCCGGATCCCGTCGCGCAGTGCGGGAAGCAGCCGGTGCGGGTCGATGTAAGACAGTCCGTGCACGGAGTAGACGAGGTCGTAGGGTTCGCTCTCGCGCAGGTGCGCCACGGCGTCACCGGTCAGGAACCGCGCGCCTGCCAGGGCGCCGAACCGGTCGCGGGCGCGCTGTTGCTGGGTGGGGGAAATGTCGATGGCGTCGACGAAGGCCGCGTGGTCGCGGGTGAGATGCGCGGCGTGGACTCCGGCCCCGGAGCCGAGGTCCAGCACGCGGTAGCCGGCGACGTCGCCGAGGACGCGGGCGCCGGGGCCGGTGCCCCAGAACCCCCAGTCGATCTCGTTGGCCTCCGGGGGCTGGTAGCCGCGGTCGAGCTGCCTGCGCCCGTACTCACGCCAGGCATCCTCATTCACCCTCTCCGATGCCGTGGGATCGGATGTCGTCATGGTGCCTCCTTCCGGAGCCGGTGCAGGGTGCGATGCCCGCGCTCGACGAGTTCGGGGTCGCCGTGCGCGGCGCCGTACTGGATGCCGCTGAGCGCGTCGAGGGCCGACAGACCCTTGAGCGCTTGGGCCTCGTCCGGGGACAGCGCGCGGCCGTAGCCGTCGAACAGGGCGGCTTCGAGTTCGGGCGCGTCGATCCAGGTGTCGGCGATGCGCACGAAGTCGCTGACGAGCGGCCCGATTTCCGCTCGTTCCCAGTCGATGAGGGCCAGGTTCCCGTGGTCGTCGAGCAGCAGGTTGCGCCGCTGCACATCACCGTGGCGACGACCATGGGGGACGGGCGGAACACGGGGCAGTTGCAGAGCGAGGGACCGCACCAGCGCTTCCTCCCCGGGCTCGAGGAGCCCGCCGGCTGCCGCCAGGTGCCGATCCAGCTTGGCCAGACCGCCCAGGGCCTGCGCCATCATCGGGGGCTCCCCGAGGTGAAGGGCCCGCAAGAGCTGCCCGAGCTGCCGATAGACCGACTCCCAAGCGGCCATGCTCAGGTCGGCGCCGTGGAGCACGCGGCCGGGAAGCGCACTGACGATCACGGCAAGCTCTTCCGGATCGGCGGCGATGAGCTGCGGGGCGCGGCCAGCTCCCAGAGACGGAGCCCACTCTCTCAGGGCTCCCGCCTCACGCTGGTGGAACTTGAGCCCCTGGTGAACCTTCAAAAACCAGCTCCCGCCGTCGCGTCCGGTCAGCCGCCATACGCGGGAGGCTTCCCGCGCCCAGGAGGCGTCCGTGGCCCCCTTGAGTGGGCCGATGGTCTGCTCGGCGAACGTGCCGAGCTGCTCACCCAGTACGGCGTAGGGGTCCGGCGCCCGGGCGGCCAAGGGGTGCAGACGGCTTGGGCGGTTCGCGTCGTAGGCGATCGGGTCGTCGGGTTCCTGGAGGTGCAGCGCGAAGGAGTGCCCGTCCCGGTACGCCTCCAGGCCGGCCCGGCAGTACGCCACCATGTCGTCGGGCAGGTCATGGAGGGCGAACCAGTCGAGCTGTGAGCAGCGGTCCGGTTCGGCGATGCGCGGTACGCCGATCCACCGGGTGACCTCGAAGAACCAGCCGGTGCGGTTATGGCCGGCGGGGCTGCGGTGCTGCATCACCAGCCCGACGCGGACATCGGCTGGTCGGATGATGATGCCCAGTTCTTCCTCGGCTTCCCGGACCAGTCCGGTGACCACGTCCTCGGAGTCTCCGTCGAGGTGCCCGGAGGGCATGTGCAGCAGGCCCGAGGCGTAGGTGTCGCCCGCTCGCCGGCTCAGCAGCACCTCGCCGCCACGCCGCAGGATGAGATGGACGTCGACCGGTTCCCGGTGGCGCTGCACCATGTCGTCCCCGCCCCGACGCGAAGCTGCCTGCCCGTTCACCGCTGGCCTGCCAGAGGGGGATGCGGCTGGCGCCGACTCGCGTCCGGGCACGAGGGCATGGCATCGGCCAACCGTCCCACAAAGGGGCTTACGGGAACGCGCGTGAACGCGTGGGCGTTGGGCATGCGGATCTCCGGGGTGCAGACGTGACGTCCAGCGTCAGTGACCGCGACGCCCGGGTGCCCGTTTCCGGACGCCACGGATTCTAGTCGGAACACCATCGGGAGTTGGCTGGTCACCGGCTTGATCACGCCGATCTGCTGATCACATAGCTCGGCCATGCGCGGGCTCCTTTCGGGCCGTGCCGGCGTATGACGCGGCCTGGGGCAGGACCGGGTATTCAAGCGCCAGTGTCTGCGGCGCGGTCAGGCCCGGGGAGGTCAGTTGCCAGCCGTCGAACAGCCGGGCGATCTGTTCCTTCGTCCGCAGGTGGACGGGGCAGCCGGCCGCCGTCATGGTCTTGGCGAATCTGCGCACGGGTTTGCCCGAGACGTCGGCGGTGGCGTGCGTGACGACGAGAGCGCTGCCGGTGGCGGCGACGTGTTTGTACTGGTTGACGAGGACGGGCAGGGGCTGCGCCGGGGTGTCCTCGATGTGGTGGAGCACGCTGCCGAGGAGAAGGATGACCGGTTCCCGCCAGTTGATCGTCTCCAGGACTTCTCTGGAAGCGAGGATCGACTCGGGCTCGCGTACGTCGGCGCACAGGCTCTCGACGACAGCGGGCGCTTTGGCCGTCATCATTTCTTCGACGTGGGTGTGCACCAGGACGTCGTTGTCGATGCACACGGCGCGGGCGTCGGGATGAATGCGCGTCAGGACATCGACCGGCGTCGGGGCGTGGGGAAGGCCGCAGCCGAAGTCGACCAGTTGGCGGATGCCCGCGATGGCCAGGGCCTGCACCATCCGGAGCACGTACAGGCGCTCGTGGCGGACGGCGCTCTCCAGGAACGGGATGCGGTCGGCAGCCCGAAGGGCCTCGTCACGGTCGACGATGTAGTGGTCTCGCCCGCCGAGCAGGTAGTTCTGCATCCGGGCGCTCGACGGCCGGGCCTGCAACTCGGCGATCGCCGCGGAGGGGTGGAGGAGCATCGGATGGTCAGGTCGCATGCCGCTCCACCCCGCCGGTGATCGTGTGGAGTTCGGGCAAACGCCACGACGGACCATCCGGTGCGCCGAGCCACAGCATGTGTTCCGTCTCCGTGATCGTTACGCCCAGCTGCTCAACCTCTGGTTCTCCGGCCGCGTGCCACTGACCGAGCGCGTCGAACAGATCGGATCCGAGATCGCGCGGCCCCCACTCGTAGATGCGGGGGGAGTGGAGGAAGACCACGGCCCGAGACGCCTGGTGGTCATGAATACGCAGGCGGTCGGCAACGTCGCCTTCGAGCTGCGCAACGCCGCGCACGACCTGCATCCGGAGGTCAGGGCGAAGCAGGCCGGCGAACAACCGGGCCGCCGGCCGTACGTGCGCCTCCCGCGCATCCCGAGCTTCCGACTCCCTCGGGCTGCCCTGCGACTCGACGGCGGTGCCCTCACCAGGGCGGTGCTCACGCAGCCACACCGTCTGCGGAGCCGGTCCGGGGTGGAAGCGCCCACTAGCCGACGCCCCGTCCCGCGCCACGGTCAGCACGAGCAGCGTGCCGGACCCGCCCAGAGCGGTACGGACGGGCAGGCACAGCCGGCCACCCGGACGGACCCGGGTGACCCACTCCCACGGCACACGGCGTACCGCACGATGGGACAGAAGCCCGTGGAACGAGCCCGCCGGTCCCAAGGCCCCGGCGTCGGACCCGCTGACCACCCGAACCCGCGGATAGGGGCGTAGGCGCTGCCGGGCGATCTCAGCGAGACGTTCAGTGTCCGCGACCGTCGCTACCCGGCCGCCCTGGAGGCGGTGGTCCAGCAAGGCTGCCGTCCAGCCGCAGTCCGTGCCGATCTCGGCCACGGCCGTCCCCGGCACTGGAGCGAGCGCGGCCAGGCGCGCCGTGGCGTCTTCCTTGGACGGGATCACTCCCGTGACGATGCCGGGGCCGCCCTCCCCACCATCGTCCACGTCGAACACGAGCATCTCGGAGCGATGGACGAACTTCGCCCACTCGCCGGCGTTCTTACTCCGGTCCACCCTGCGCCAGCGCCCACCTCGGTGCGTACGGATCACGTTGGGCACGAAGTCCTGTCGCCGGTCGCAGGTGAACACGTCCCCCGCGTGCTGGTGAACGTGGCCACTGCCCGGTCGCAGGCTGCCGGGTTCGACGCGGGCGTTCATGCCTGTCCTGCCTTGGAGACGACGTCTCCGGAGTTTTCACGGCCGGTCGCGTGTCCCAGGAGACGGAACTGCCACCCTCGCGTGACCGCGTGCGCGGCCGAGGAAGCGCCCAGTGCCCGCAGCAGGCGTCGAGCGTCCCTGCGCACGTCGTCCAGCGGACGCTGCTCGTCGGCCGCGATCTCCTCGACGGTCTTTCCGCCGGCGAGCCCTGCCAGGATGGTGCGCTGCTCCTCCGGCAGCTCGACCACGTGGTCCACGGGCCCGGGGACGTCCAAGTGCCCGTGACGGTAGGCGAGGTCCACCATGCCCGCCCGCTCTGACGTCCCGAGCTTTCCACCGATCCGAAGGATGTACGTCTTGACCGTGCTGTCGGACACTCCCATGTCACAGGCCGTCTCAGCGGTCGTCATTCCCTGGGAGATACCCAGCAGAGCCTCCCGCTCCTGAGGGGAAAGCGGCGGCGAGATGGTCTCGTCCGGGGCCGGCATGGTCCTACTCCTTCGGTGTTCTGACACAGTCGTCGTCATATCGGGGCTGGCCCACTTCGCTGGTCGGCTCGTGGGGGCGTGAGCTACGACCCGCCGTAGAGCTGCAGGGCGAGTTCGGCGAGGACGCAGACGGTGGGCAGGCTGATAGCGGCAGCGAGGAGGACAGCGCCCACGTGCGCGCGAGCCTGTCGCCAGCCACGTCGAATGCGCCCTGGGGCCGGTTCGTCTATCCGGGGTGAGCCCGAAATCGGTGGGGAGGCCGGGCCACGGTGAATCCGCTGAGGGTGGGCCACGCGATAGGACCTGGCCATGTCACTCACCGTCCCGCTCGGCGTAACGCAGCAGTGCCTCGGTGTGGACCGCGAGACGGAATGCGTGCTCCCTCGCCGCCTTGAGCCCCTCGCCCGGAGCGACGTCGCGGGCCTCCTGCGAGCGCTCGATCGCCTCACCACAGGCGGACCACCCGCGACTCCCGACGGAGAGCGATTCCAAGTGGATCGAGACGTAAGGGACGAGCGTCGTGACGTAGGCACTGAGCGCTCGTGTGACCGCCGCGAGGGTATGCGGATGCGGGTACAGGTCCGCCTGCTCCCAGGACTTCGCTGCACGAATGGCTTCGCGGATACGCGTCGAATCGAACCCAGCGCACACAGTCCTGCCCCAGGCGTTGACCATGTCGTCAGAGGCGTCGACAGTCGGAAGGACGGCTAGCAGCTCCCGCCCGACCTCGGACATCCGCCGGTGCAGGGACGCCGCACGCACGTCGTCGCCGGGAATCTCTTCGTCGAGTAGGGCACGCACGCGTACGATCAGTCGCTCGTCTTCCAGAGGAGGCTCGTTGGCATTAACAGGAACGACTGCTCCGAGTAGTCGCATCAAGTGACCGCGCATGAGCAGCAGTTGGATGTGGCGCTCGTCCGGGTCTTCGCTGACGGAGGCAGTCTCGGCGAACACCAGTCTGGTCACTTCGCGGTGAAGGGTCTCCTGCGCCGCGAGAGGCGATGGTCCGGGTGCGAGGGTGGATAAAACGGTCCTCAGGTCAAGGCTCGGTTCCCTGAGTGACCCCTCCGGCCTGGACACGCCGTCCACTTGCCCACCGCCAGCTGTGGTGGCGGAGGTCGTGGTGCGAGGCATAAGGGGAACTCCATTAGTGAGATGCGAAGTTGGCAATCTGAGCGTCGCCTCGGCGGCCCCCAAAGAGGAGCCGCCGAGGCATTTCGAGCCGCCACTCGCCGACAAGGGCGGTTCGTTCAGGAGAGACACGGCGCGGCGAGCTACAGGAGCATGGTTCAGGGAGCTCGGAGACGTCGGTACCGCCGCACAGGACTCGGCCAGGACGTCCTGGGACGTCCCGCTGGCCAGATCACCATCAGGGCCAAGTAACCAAACAGAAGTACGACGTTGGGGCTGAGTCGTTCTGTTGCGGCCCTCAGATGGCCCTGCCGGTGTCTCGGAAGTAGGTGGGGATACAGGTAATGGACCCACATCGTCGGTCGAGCGTCGCCGACTCAGGTCTGCGGCGAGTTCTCGTGAGACTGCGACCATCACGACCTCCTCGCAGGGACACGGAAGACGCACCACGTCGTCTTGCCGTCTTCGCTGACGCCCCACTTCCGTGCGAGGACGGCGACGAGGAACAGGCCGCGGCCCGACACGTCCTCGTCGTCAGCGGAGCGCAGTTCGGCCGGAGCCGGGTTGTCGTCAGTGACCTCGATCCGCAACTCGTCGTCGGGGTATCGGACCTGGAGTCCCAAGTCTCCGATCCCGTGCTCGACGGCGTTGGTCACCAGTTCGGAAACGGCGAGCACGATGTTCTCGGCCAGTTCGCCCTTCACGTTCCACAGGCCCAGGAAGTCGCGGGTAATCCGGCGTGCCTCGCTGACAAAGGCTGGGTCAGAGGTGAAGGCCACGTCGAAGACGCGCGACGTCTGCGGCAGCGCCTCCGCGGCGGCCGGCGCGACGGCTGTGGCGTGGCTCATCGAGGGCCTCCCGGGTGGGCGGTGTGGGGGAGCGTGCGGCATGCGGCGCCATTGCGTCGGGTGGCACGCCTCGTTCCGTCGATCACCAGGCGTGTTCGCACGGTGACCAGCGAACACCGTGCGGTACCGAAGAGGGAAGGAAGTATCAACGAAGTTGACTCGTCAGTAACCTTGATTGGGGTGCCGCAGGAACGGACGGTCCTGACATGCTGGGTGGCATGGCAACTCTTGATGGAAACCCCGTGTCCGCAGACGACTTGCTCCCCCTGGCCCTGACCAACTTCGGTCACTTCACGTCCATGCGCGTCGATGGCGACGGCAGCATCCGGGGCCTGACGCTGCACATGGAACGGCTCGTACGGGACTGCAAGACCGTGTGGGGCGCGGACCTGGACACCGTGCTCGTTCGCGACTACGTCCGCCGGGGGCTGGAGGGACAGAGTGGCCCGTGCGTCGTCCGAGTCACGATCTACGACCCGAAGGTCGAGATGGGACACCCGGCCGACGCCGACGAGCCCCACATTCTGGTGTCCGTGCGTAGTGCCGGCGCCCTGCCCCCGGAACCGCTGCGCGCCATGAGCGTGCCGTACGAGCGCGACCTGCCCGAGGTGAAGCACGTCGGTCTCTTCGGTGCCCTCCACGCCCGTGGGACAGCGCAGCGCGCAGGGTTCGGCGACGCCCTGTTCGTCGGCCGCGACGGTCGCGTGAGCGAGGGCGGCACCTGGAACGTCGCCTTCATCGACGGCAACGGAACCGTGGTGTGGCCGCAGGCACCTGTGCTGCCCGGCGTGACGATGGCCCTCCTCCAGAAGCACGCCAACGGCGTCGAGCACCGTACCGCCCCCGTCACCCTCGACCAGGCCAAACGCATGGCAGCGGTCTTCGCGACGAACACAAGCATCGGGGTCCGGGCCCTGTCGGCGATCGACGACAAGGAACTGCCAACCGAACACCCCGTGCTGAGCGTGCTCCGCGAGACGTACCTGTCCATCCCCGGCGAGACCCTGTAGCCATAGGGGACGAGCGTGACAACGGGGGTCACACGGTGGACCGGCCGCGAAGTCGCTCTGCTGCGCGAAGCGCTGCGCATGAACGGCAAGGACTTCGCCGCCAAGGTCGGCATCAGCACCAGGCAGCTCGTGAACTGGGAGGGGCGGGGCGAGTCGATCAAGCCCCACCCCAACAACCAGGCCGCGCTGGACACCCTGCTCTCCACATCGCCCCCCGACGCCCAGTGGCGGTTCGCTCAGCTCCTCACCGAGCAAGCCGCGGTGGGGCACGACGAGCGAACCGAGGAGCTCCTGCGCCGCGACCCGCGCACAACAAGACATCCGGTCGACGGCAAGGTCATGGTGCTGATCGAGGAAGGCATCTACCTCTCCGGCCCGGAGGACACGTCGATCTGGGTGGACGCGTACCGGATCGACGTCTACCCGACGACCAACCTCGACTACGAGCGATTCGTCCGCGCCACAGGGCACCGGCCCCCGCAGCATTGGACCGGCCAGCGCTGCCCCAGCGCGCTGCATGACCATCCCGTGGTCTGGGTGACGTGGCGCGACGCTGACGCGTACGCCCGCTGGGCGGGCAAGGCGCTGCCCACCGTCAGTCAATGGGAGAAGGCGGCCCGCGGCCCGAAGGGGCGCGCTTACCCTTGGGGCAGTGATCCCACCGCCGCGAAGTGCAATACCGCAGAGTCGGGCATCGGCGGCACGACACCCGTCATCCGCTACCAGTCCGGAGTAAGCCCTTATGGGGTCTTCGACCTGTGTGGAAACGTGTGGGAGTGGTGCTCCACGCCGGGAACTGACGGGCCGGACCGGTACCAGTTGAAGGGGTCCGCGTTCAGCAGCCCGTTCGAGCGCGCCGCGCCGGCGCTTGAGAACGCAGCCAACTCCACGATGAAGGATGATGACACCGGGTTCCGCTGCATCACGGCGGCGTAGTCCGATGCCAGTGCACCACCCGGCTGTCCCTTCCCTCCTCACGGCTTGTTCCCCGTGCACAGCATCCGTCTGTGCGGTCAACTCCCGTCGGCTGACGAAGAGGTTCGGGTTCATGGTGGTGCTCCCTTGCTGTGGCGCTTGCTGGGCGAAGCACGGCTAGCAGCATGAGGCCAGCGAAGCCTCTTGCGTCATTGCGCCCTTGCATGAGCGGGGTATGCATGAGGCGCATGGACAGCCGGACAGCGGACGCCTAGCGTCTTTAGGCTTGGGCTCTCAGAGTGGAGCGCCAGACGAGCGGGGTACGGCACATGGCACCTGGGCGGGTTCGGTATTGCGCCTGTGGCACGCGGTTGGCGCGTGATAATCACGCGACTCGGTGCGCCGCATGCCTCCGTAAGGACCGACTTCGTGTTGTCGCCTCCCCGCCTGTTGTGCCCCCGCAGTTCTGGCAGCAGCCCACCATGAGGGAAGCGCTGAGCAGTTGGCACATGGGTCAGGTGTTCTACGCCTACCGCACGCATCCCTGGCATGGCCGTGTGCTCTCCCAAGAAGCCATGGCGGTATGGCTCGGACTCAATCAGGCGCAACTCAGCCGTATTGAGGGTGGCAAACCTCCGCAAGACCTCAGCAAACTTATGAGGTGGGCGCATAGCCTGCGGATCCCGGCAGACCTACTGTGGTTCAAGTTGCCCAGACCAACACAGGAAGTCTCTACCGAGACTGTTCCTGCGGTCGCACCACCCGAAGAAACGCCGTCCGCTCAGAGAGAGGCTCCGCAGGTCGGCGTGATGCTGCCGGTCGTTATCCACGGCCGAACAGTGCTGGTGCCGGTAAACGCTGAAACGCTTGCAGCGAGCGGTTTGGGCACGCTACTTGGTCACTCGGCGGACAGCACCGCCACGGACGCATGCGAGCGAGACCCAATGAGTCCCTTCAACCGCCGAGACTTTCTCAGGACTGGCGTTGCAGCTGCCGCGCTGCCCGGCCTTGGACTGGACGAGCTAGAGCCCGTCGCTGCCGCGCTAGACGATGCCCGCTACTTCGACGGGCCGGTCGTTAGCTACTTCCGTCGCCAACTCGAAAGAGCGAAGCGTGACGATGGGGCGCTCGGCCCCAGAAAGACGCTGCCGGTTATGCTCGGCCTAATGGGCGCGATTGAGGGCCGTGCTCGGGACGTAGCACCGCGTGTGCGCCGTGAACTCCTCGCCGTCGGTGCAGAAGGTGCAGAGTTCGCCGGATGGCTGTACCGAGATATTCAACAGCCCCAGGCGGCCGTCTTCTGGTATGACCGCGCGATGGAGTGGGCACAGGAAGCGGACGACGCAGCCATGCAGGGCTATGTGCTTCTCAAAAAGTCACAGATGGCGTATGACGAGCGTGATGCCCTCCGCATGCTGACGCTTGCCCAAGCTGCCGGCAATGCCCGTTGGCAGCTGCCGGTCCGTGTGCGGGCCGAAGTTACGCAGCAGGAGGCGTTGGGCCGCGCCATGCTGGGGGACCCGCTCGACGTGGTACGCGGCAAGTTGGACACGGCACAAGACCTCTTGGACAGTGTTCCCGAGGATGATCCAAACAACCTCGGGGCCTACTTCACCGGGTACACGCGCCTCCTACGCGATGCAATTACCTACACCGAGGCTGGTAAGCCGAGTCTCGCCGTCGACCTATTCACCGATGTATTGAGTACAGGTGGCCTCTCTCACCGCGACACGGGCTTTTTCAATGCGCGACGGGCGGCAGCACTTGCCCTCAGCGGTGAGCCTGACGAAGCTGCGAACGTTGGCAAGGCATCGGCCCAAGTAGCGCGCGAGGTGAAGTCAGAGCGCACAGTGCGGGTCCTCGGTGAGGTACTTCTGACCCTTGATAGGTGGCGCGGCCGGCCGGCGGTTCGTGAATTCCGTGAGTCACTTATTGCCTAAGCCACTCGACCACGGTGCGAATGACGAAGGCTTGATATTCTTGGCTCTTGGGGTTCAAGTACTGCGGGTCATCGTGGACGGCAAAACCGTGTTGCGAGCCCTCGACGGGCACGAGCTCAACCGGTGCCGTGAAATGCTTGATGGCCCCGCACGAGGACTCGTACGGCACGAGCGTGTCAGCCGTGCCGTGCACGATGAGCGTTGGTGCCTTAACCTCCCCGAGAACTTCATGGGGCTTAAGCCAAAACACCTCGTTGAGAATGGGCCGCCCGTGGCGGAGCGTTGGTGTGAACTGGAGTGCGCCGCGCTCGTTGAGTTCCTGGGCTGCTTCCTCGCTGATGACGTCATCTGTCCAGTACGGCCGACTGTCGATAGTCCGCCGTTTGTAGTCGAGTTGCGGGTTGAACAGCACGAGTCGCGTCACTTCGCTCGGTGATTTTGCGGCGTAGTAGGCGCAGATACCACCGCCGAAACTCGCGCCTAGCAACGTAAGTCTTTCGGCCTGAGTCGCTTCCTGGACGTGCGCAAGCATGACGCGAATGTCGTTGAGGATCGTCGAGAGCGTTAGCTCTTCCTGTCGTCCTTCACTCTCGCCATGGCCACGTAGGTCAAACCGGAGCGAGGCGATACCGGCGTCAGTAAGGCCGCCAGCGAGGCGCGTGAAGAAGCCGCCTTCTTCACGGGTGACACCTCCACCGTGCACGAGCACCACGGCCCCCGTCGCCGGTTGCTGAGGACGTACGAGGGTGCCCGTCAGGCGCAGGCCGTCAAGGGTGCGAACACTCACGATGTCTGTCGCCATGAGGGCAATCTTAGTTAGCAGACGTTGTAACCCGCACCGGCGCGAGCAGATCACGGCTGCCTTGCGAGCATGACGATCACGGCTGCCCGCCCGCGC
This sequence comes from Streptomyces sp. T028, assembly GCF_048159505.1. Classification (NCBI taxonomy): domain Bacteria; kingdom Bacillati; phylum Actinomycetota; class Actinomycetes; order Kitasatosporales; family Streptomycetaceae; genus Streptomyces; species Streptomyces sp. T028. Next base: position 142,183 of record NZ_JBLRVZ010000004.1, on the reverse strand, counting down.
CGTACTGGAGGACGCCTCCGGCCCTCGCCTGCTTCCTCGTTGGCGGCACGGGCCGGGCCGCTGTAGTGCTTCAGGATGTACGGCTCGCGTCCGCTGATATGCCAGAGCGGTTGGCCTGGCCGGTGGTGATTTCGTGGCGCCGGCGGGGACACGGCCGTCCATCCGCACGTCAGGCGATGTCGCCGAGGTAGCGGGTGGGAGGCTCGCTCTGGGCGAGGTCGGCGATTGGACCCCGCAGGCCCTGGGGCAGCAGGTTCAGGCCGGGCACCTTCTCCAGTTCCACCCATTCCAGCCCGGTCTGCACGTCGTCCTCGGCGTGGCCGCCGAGCCGGCCCGGGACGCCTTGGGGCCGGCACAGGAAGATCGCTTCAACCCGGTGGTCCTCCGGGGCTCCGCCGTGATGGGAGCCGATGTACTCGCGCAGCCACAGTAGACGCTCGGGCGTGACGTCCAGGCCGGTCTCCTCGTGGACCTCGCGGCGGACCGTGGTGCCGAGGGTCTCGCCGGGATGCTGGCCGCCGCCCGGAAGGAAGTAGCAGTCCTGTCCCTCCCAGTGGGCGCGCTGGAGCAGGACACAGCCGTCATGCAGGACGACGGCCTTGGCCGCGTTGCGGACGGTCGCGGAATCGGGTTTAGCCACGGAGGGCTCCCACTCGTGATCGGGGGAGGTGGGGTGTTTTAGAGTTCAGACTTACCCAAGCCGAGGCAGCGTCAGCCCGCCGTGCCCGGCAGAGGGTTGTCGAGATGCGACAACTTCTGTCGCTCTACCGGAAGCATGGCATCCCCCCAGTGAACATGCTCGATGCCCGCGCGTCCATGTGTCTGGCCCAAGTAGATTGATCCAAGCGTCGTTGAGACAGAGTCGAAAGGCTGGGCTATGACTTTGGAGATCAAGCCGATTGGGGAAGTCGTCGCGGGTCGTAGGGAGGTTGCCGATGACTATTGGGGTGGCGTCGAGTCGGTAATTCAGCTCGACGAGGAAGAATTCCCCCTCGACTCTGTGCAGGGCCTGGATGAGTTCTCTCATCTCGTGGTCGTGTGGCACTTCGACCAAGCATCCCGGGACGACGTCGAGTACCACGCCCGCAGCCCCCGCGGGAACACCCGATGGCCGGCAACGGGCACGTTCGCGCACCGAAACCACCGGCGCCCCAATCAGCTGGCGCAGTCCTTTCCTCGCTTGCTGGAAGTCGACGGCCTCCGTCTGCGGGTGACCGACCTTGACGCCGTGGTCGGCACGAAGATTTACGACCTGTCTCCGTTCTTCACCGAGATGGGGCCGCGCGGCCCGGTTCACGAACCCGCCTGGCCTGGCGAGATGCTGGAGGACTACTGGGCAAAGAAGGGCTGACCCCCAGTGCTGGGCAGGGTCGCCAGCTACTCTCCGAGCGCTGATCAGGACGCGGCGGACGCTCCTGTGCGAGGCAAGTAGCGCCGTAACCCTCATCTGTCCAAGTGGCTCACGGCTACCTGCTGATACGCAGCGAGGCGACCCGAATGCCAGGCTGAGGCTCAGTAACGCGTCGACTTCCTGCGCGGCCGTGCCGAGCCGCGTTTCTGGAGCTGGAAAGGGATCAGTAGCGAAGGGTGAATTCCATGTATCCGGTCGGACGTTCTAGCCCACGCATTGCCCTGCGTGAACTCGCCCTTGAGGACGTGGATGCGGTGCTGGCCATCTACGGCAGCCCCGAAGCCACGGAGCACCTTTCCTTCGAACCGCGGAGCCGTGAAGAGGTGGCCAAGATGGTTACCAGGTCGATTGGCTCAGCGAGTGCGACTCCGCGCATCGAGTACGCGCTCGCCGTCATCGAACAGGCCACGAACGAGCTGATTGGGCTCGGCCGTCTCGCCGCCGATCCACATCAACAGCGCGGGGCCACCCTGGGTTTCGCGCTGCGTCCATCTGCCTGGGGCGTCGGCTACGGCGTGGAGATGGTGCGGTTGCTGCTCAGTCTCGGGTTCGACGATTTGGGCCTTCACCGCATCTGGGGAGCGCGATCCCCTCTTAACGATGCCTCGGCCAAGACGATGGCAGTCGTCGGCATGGTCGAGGAAGGAGTGATCCGCGAGCACGTCCTGAAAGCTGGCAGATGGCGGGACTCCGTAGTACACGCGATCCTCGATCGAGAGTGGCAGTCCACCACGTCGGCGTAGGGCTCCTTCCGAACATGGGTTACCAAAAATCGACGAGGGTCCCCACATAGCCAAACCAATGGGACGCCCATCCTCGGGCTCACCTTGCGGCCGATTCTTCGGCCACCCACGACAGGTATGCGTCGGTCCCGCCGATAATTGGCAGGACGACGAACTCCGGAACCTCATAGCTGTGTTCCTGGGCCACCCAAGTCTGAAGCTCTGGCAGACGATCGGCGGACGTCTTGTATGAGACTCGCCATTCGCGGGCGGTCTCGATCCTTCCCTTCCACCAGTAGACCGCGGTCAACGGCGGGTCGATATGGGCGCCGGCGGCCAGATGGTTCTCGACCGCGCCTCGCGCCAGCACCATCGCTTTGTCCTCATCGTCGATGGTTGTCTGTACGACAACAATCTTGCCCACCATGCCACTAGCCTTCCTCGCGGTGTACCTCGACCCTATCCAGGCGATCTTTCCAACCCAGGACCCCTCTCACTCACAGCACAGGCTCTCCTTCCGGACGAGCTACTCGTCGTACATGGCTTGGATCCTGGCTTCGTTCTCGGCCTGGGGCTCGAGCCCGACGGCCGCGCGGCGTGCGTCGAGGCGCTCGGCCTCTTCTACGGGGTGCATGCGCCACTGTCCGTCGGCGTCTCGAACATATTGGCTCCCGTACACCTGGGGGCGATCTTCACTGACGCGGCACCGGTCGGTGAGGAGCGCCCAATGGGCCGGGTCGGCATCCCCTGCGTCGACGGCTGCGGCAAGAAGGCTGAGCGCCCGGCGCTGGAAGGCTGGGTTCGAATCAGCGTGCTGGGCGAGCAACCAGGCAGCGGTGGCACCCTCCTTGCCCACCAAGGCGAATCCCGGCCATCCGTGTTCGTCGACGATGCGAGAGAGCGCGGTCGTGTTCTCGGCATCGACAGCCCGCCATTGAGCGAGGTACTCCGGTGGCCGCTCCACTTTAGGCATCATTCGAATACGCTGGTCCTCGGACATGCGCGCGAAGAGCTCGTCGGCAAGGTCTGGACGAAGAGGGCTCATTGAGTGTCCCGTCCTCACTGCGCGCTCGCAGCGGATGGGGGTATGTCCGACCCCCACTGCGAAGGCGCGCTGGTTCTCGCACAGTTTCAGCTGCCAGAGTTGGGCTGTCGACGGGTTCACCGGGGTTGCTTCGTCGCATGGCCCTCGCTGCACAAGCCAGATAGACTCGCCGGAGTCCGGCAACGGGCACCCGGGTCGTCGCGGTCACAGGCGGCAAGTGGATTGGATTCCTCGTCCCCCGGGAGGCCCTGTCATGCTGCCCGCTCCGCTCACAGCGGATTGTCCGCTCTCCAGCGGAAGCTGCTCTGCTCACTCGTCGAGTGTGTCGTTGCTTGCTCCAGCCAGGGGGCGTGCGTTCCTCCATCGCTACAGCTCCTACGCCTTCGGAGTCCTTCGCATTCGGATGCGCGGGCGGTGTACGTCGCAGTGACCTGTCGTCTGTTCAGTTCGCGCCCTGTGAGCTCGTAGTTCGGGGCGGTCTTCCCAAGCCTCGAAGCTCCGGATCTCTTGGGGATTCGTGACGGCTGCGCCGCGCTTCCGGTCCGCGGGCAGGTCCGACTGATCGACCGGGGTCAAGGGGGCTCCTCATGCCTGAGCACGCGCTCGACTCTCCGGTGACGGAGAAGGATCTGCGGCGCCGGATCGGTGATCTCTCCTTACAGCTACGCACGTCGGGGACGCAGACGAAGCCGGCGGAGCCTCGATTCGTTGACTTCGACATGATCAGGCTGCCGAACGGTGACGTGGTCGGCCGCAAGAAGGTGATCGTGATGTCTGGCGGCTGCTCGGTGCCGACCTGCACGATGTGCCCCTTCACCAACCTGAACAACTACGGCATTGACGGCGGTACCACGCGGGAGAGTCTGCTGGACCAGGTGCGGCGCACCCTGGTGCGGGCCGAGGACGAACCGTCGTACGAGGTGCTCTCCCTCTACAACGACGGCAGCTTCTTCGCGCCGCGAGAGATCCCGCGGGACGTCCAGGTGGAGATCGCCCGGTTGGTCGCGGCGTCCGGGGTGAAGCGCCTGGTGGTGGAGTCACTGCCACAGTTCGTCACCGAGCCGGTGCTGGCCCCGTTCGTCGAGGCACTGGGCGAGGTGGACCTGGAGATCGGAATCGGCCTGCAGTCTGCGGACATGCTGGTGCGCGAGACGCTGGTGAACACTCGGATCTCCCAGGTCTCCTTCGAGCGGGCGCTGACGGTGATGGCAGGCCAGGGAGCGGATCCGAAGATCTACCTGATGATCAAGCCCCCGTTCCTGACCGACGGCGAGGCGGTGACCGACGTGGTGCAGTCGGTCGACTACCTAACCGGCCTCGGCGTACAGGGGATAACGCTGTGTCCGACGCGGGTGTCGCGGAATACGGTGGCGTGGGAGCTGTGGCAGGCGGGGCTGTACACGCCCCCGAATCTGTGGACGGTGGTGGAGGCGATCCGCCGGGTACACGAGCGGCTCGCGGTGCGGGTGGCGTGCGTGAATCTGCGGGGCACGGACTTCGAGTCGGTGTTCCCTGACGCTTGCCCGACGTGTGGGGACCGGGTAGTGGACGCGTTGATGCAGTTCGGGGAAAGCGGTGAGGCTGGCGACCTGCCCGAAGGGTGCACGTGCCAGCCGCCGCTGGAGGTGACCGGGCTTGATCACGCGATCATCACCGCCCGCGTGGTGGAGCAGCTGAACGTTCTGGAGCGGTCACGTGTCTGAGCAGGCGGGTGCACCGGCTGCCGCCAGGTTGCCCCCTCAGCACGCGGCGCAGGGCTTCGACGAGAACCCGCTGGGTGTTCTTCAAGAAGGGCACCGGCAACACGGTCCGGTGTTCCGCATGATGGTCGACGGTGCCGAGACGGTGCTAGTGGGTACCTGGGCGGGGCTGGGTGAGCTGTTCGCGGCCGAGCGCGGACAGTTGGAGGTGCTCAACACTCCGCTGGTGCACGACCTGTTTGGCAGTGCCCTGTTCAACCTTGCCGGTGACAGCCATGCCGAGGCCCGGCGCCGGCTGCGGCCCGCTCTGTCGGGCCGGGAGTTACCCGGCTATGTGCCGTCCCTGCTGGAGGTGATGGGCCCGGTGGCGGCCCTGTGGGAGCAGCGCGGCGTGGGAGATCTGTATACGGCGGTGCGTGCGCTCACTGGCGCCTTGAGCGCACGGGTGCTACTCGGCATTGCTCCGGGGGAGACGGACGCGACCGTGTTCGCCGCCGACTTCGAGCGGTTCGTCGCAGCGACGAGCGTGCCGCCAGGGTGGCGCCGATTCACGACCAGCCGGTACTGGGTGGGACGTGCGGCCCGTCGGCGGTTGCACACCCTGTTCGGCCGCCGGGCGCACGCGTCTGCCGCGGGGCCCCATACGGGCTCAGCTCTGACGGCTCTGGTGGCCGCGTTCGACGCGCCCGAAAGGGCGGGGCGGCTGCCGGATCATCTGCTGGCGCTGCTGATCGCGGCGCGGGAGACGACGGCAAGCCTGATCACTTGGTGCCTGGTTGAGCTGGCTGGCAATCGGCGGCATGCCGTGCTCGCTGCGGCGGAGGCCCACGCGGCCATGGCATCGCCGGAGTTGCTGACGCGGCGGGATGCCTTGCCTGTGCTGCGGGCGGTGCTCACTGAGACCCAGCGCCTACATTCGCCGAACCTACTCTCGATGAGGGAGGCGGTGTGCTCCGTTGAGCTGGGCGGCTTCCGGATTCCGGCCGGAGCGCGAGTGGCGTATTCCCCGTCGGCAGGGCATTTCGACCCTGAGGTCTTCCCACAGCCGCACGCCTTCCGGCCAGGACGGTACCTCGCCCAGCAGGAACGTAGCGCGCGGCTGCGGGCGTTCGGCGGTGGCGCGCACGCCTGCTTGGGACGACCGCTCGCGGAGCTGATGACCCTTGCCGTTATGGCCTCTGTCCTCCACCGGGGCCTGCCGCGGCTGCTCGGCAGCCCGCCGGACCAGATCCGCTACCGGCCGGCCAAGGCCCCGCTCGCCCCGGTGGCGCTCGTCTTCGACAGTCAGGAGATCGCTTCGTGACCCGCATCCCGTCCGAGGCGCTCGCTGCGCTGCGGCAGGCGGCGACGCACCACGAAGCCGCTCGGCACAGGCTGCATCTGGTGCCGAGCGAGAACGGGCTGTCGCTGGCCGCCCGGGTGCCGCACCTCATGGAGGCCGCGGTCCGGTATGCCTTCCCCGGCCCCGACGGCGGGGGCGACAACTGGGCGTGGCCGGGACGGCAGGACCTGGTCGAAATCGAGCGGGCAACGGCCGTACGGCTCGGCGAGCAGTTGTGCGCGCGGCATGTGAACCTGAAGCCGGTGTCCGGCGTGTCGGCGCTGACGGTGGCGCTCTCTGCGCTGGCCCGCCCCGGGACGACGGCGTTCAACCTCTCGGAGGGCGACGGAGGGCACGGCTCGACTCGCTTCATCGGCACCCGGCTGGGCCTGCTAATGAAGGATCTCCCCGTCGATCCGGCCACCTGCACGCTTGATCTGGACACCCTGGCGCACCGGCTGGCCGGCGGGCCGCGGCCGAAGCTGGTGTACCTGGACGCATTCATGTGCCTGTTCCCCCTGGACCTGCACGGGCTGCGCGAAGTGGTCGGCCCCGACACGGTGATCCACTACGACGCCTCACACACCCTGGGCCTGATCGCTGGCGGAGCCTGGCAGAACCCTCTCTCGGAGGGCGCGGACAGCCTCGGCGGCTCCACCCACAAGACCTACCCGGGTCCGCACAAGGGGCTGCTGGCCACCAACGACACAGGACTGGCCGCCCGATTGGGCGAGCACGCCTCACACTTCGTTTCCCACCACCATCCTGCCGACGTCGTGGCCCTGGCTGTGGCCGCCGCCGAGATGGACACCCGCGGCATTACATACGCCCGGACGACAGTCGACAATGCGCGCCGCCTCGGTGCGGCCCTGGCCGAGCGCGGGTTCACGGTGTGCGGGGAGAAGGGAGGGTTCACCGACTGTCACCAACTGTGGATCGACATCGAGCCGCTGATGGACGCCGAGGAAGCCTCCCGGCGGCTGTTCGCGGCGGGAATCGTCGTCAATGCGATCCCGCTGCCGCATATCACCGCGTCGGCAGGGCTGCGCCTGGGCGTGCAGGAGGTGTCCTGGGCGGGGATGGGCGCGGCCGGAATGGTGGAGATCGCCGAGATCTTCACGACCGTGCTGCGCGACGGCAAGGATCCAGCCGCCGTCGCGGCGCGGACCTCGGCACTGGCGGAAGCACACCCGTCTGCCGGAGCTGATGAGCAGGTCCTCCACATCGCTCTCAAGGCCGCCGGAGGGGGAGGTGATGGGACGTGATCCCGGAGCAGCTCCCGGCCAAGGGCGCCTTCCTCGGCCCCGTGCACACGACGGACACGTTCGTAATTCACCCGGACTGTCGGCACTTCGTCGGCGGGATGCCCTGCCGCTACTGGCTGCCCTGCCACGGTTGCCCGCATCATGACCCCGTCGACCACCGGGTACTGATCGTGATGCTCGGCCTGCTGGGGGACATGCTCATCGCCTCCCCGTTGCCGAAGCGGATCCGCGCCGAGAAACCCGGCGCGCACATCACCTGGCTGGTGGACGAGGCGTGCGCGCCGATCCTGCGGATGAACCCGTACGTCGACGAGGTCCTCGTCCACAACTGGGAGGCGGCGGCCCAGTTGCCGTCGCGCCGGTTCGACGCCGTGTACTCCTTCGAGCGGACCCCGTCTGCGGCGGCGCTGGTCGACCGCATCAACGCCGGCCACAAGGCAGGTCTCGCCTTCGGCGGACCCCACCACGCCCTCTACCCGATGGGTGAAGCGGCGATGCAGTTCTTCCGGCAGAACACCTGGAACGACTACCGCACGATCACCAACTCGCAGACGTGGACGGAGCTGTACTTCGCCGTCGCCGGCTACACGTACGCGGGCGAGCCATACGTCCTCGACGTGCCGGAGCCCGCGCGACGGCGCGTGGCCGGCCTGCTCGGAGAACGCACCGGGCCCCGGGTGTGCCTGAACCTGGGCGGATCGCTGCCGACGAAATTGTGGCCAGCACGGCACTGGGCCGAGCTCGCCGACACGCTGCTCGACCAGGGCGCGCAACTGGCCGTCCTCGGCGGCCCGACCGACCGGGACGCGTGCGAGACCCTGATACGGCACCTGCGGATGCGGGGCGCCGACGAGAGCCGGGTGGCGTACGCACTGCTCAGCCTGGAGGAGGCCGCCGCGCTACCGGGCCTGATCGACGTGATGGTGACCGGAGACTCCTTCGGCTTCCACCTCGCCCTCGCGCACGAGAAACCGACCGTCTTGCTGCTCGGGCCGAGCAACGGGGCCGAGGTCATCCCCAAGCACGTCACCAACGGGACCACGCTGCGCTCTGCGCTGCCGTGCTCGCCGTGCGCCCACCAGGTCGCCTGCGGCGGCGTCGGCGGCTGCATGGACACCATCGACCCGGCGGCCGTCCTCAAGGCGACCCTCGACTACCTGACCACCAGCTGAAGCCGCCCGCGCCGGGGCGGTGGGCACCGCGAGAAACGGAGCAACACGTTGGGAATCGTGCTGGGGCTGGGCGGCCCGTATTACCACGACGCCTCCGCCTGCCTGGTTATCGACGGCCGCATCGTTGCATTCGCCGAGGAGGAGAGATTCTCCCGCCGCAAGCATCACAAGGACTCTCGCTCCTGCGCGGTGGCCGCGGCGTACTGCCTGTCCGAGGCAGGCATCACGTTGGCCGAGGTGGACGAGATCGCCATCGCGTTCAACCCCACTTGGCCCGAGCCGAGCGACACGTGTACCGACGCTGAGCTGATCGCTGAGCTCCTCGACCCCGCCCTGTTCGACCATCACCGGCCGGGGCAGGTCACTGTGATCGAGCACCACCTCGCGCACGCCGCCTCGGCGTTCCACCCCTCCGGGTTCGAAGAGGCCGCTGTGCTCGTAGTCGATGGCTCGGGCGACGGTATCTCCGCGACCCTCGCTCACGGCACCACCAGCGGGCTGAAGGTCCTACGTCAGTTTCCCTTCTCGCAGTCCCTCGGGTGGTTCTACGAGACGGTCGCCGAACACCTGGGGCTCGGGGACTGGACGAGCTCCGGCAAGCTCATGGGACTGGCCGGCTACGGTAACCCGAACCGCTACCAACTGGACTTTCTGCGCCCGCAGGCCGGGGGCTACCACCTGGACCTGTCCCGCTGGGGCATCCGCCCCGAGGAACAGGTCGACGACCAGTACACCGACCTGCGCTACTACCAGCGCCTGAAGGCCGCGTACGCCGCCGCGTACACCGACCTCGGAATTCCGCCCCACCGCCGCGCCCGCACCTACACCGATGGCCGCGTCGTGCCTGACAGCGGCTACCGCCCCGAGCACGCCGACCTCGCTGCCACGGCGCAGGACTTGCTGGAGCAGTGCCTGACCGAACTGGCCCGCGAAGCGCTCACCCTCACCGGCGTCCGGCGCCTGTGCATCGCGGGCGGCGTCGGCCTGAACTGCTCCGCCAACGGCCGTCTCGCCGCCTTGCGCGACGTGGACGAGTTGTTCGTACAGCCGGCCGCCGGGGACGCCGGGTGCGCCATCGGCGCGGCGCTCGAGGCCGCGGTGCGCCGCGGCGACCTGACGCTGCCCGGCGAGTCGATGACCACCGCCGCCCTTGGCCCTGCCTTCGACCCGGGCACCATCCGGACGGCCCTGACCGATTACGGCTTGGCCTTCCGCGACCATGGAGATGACCTGCCGACCGCGGTGGCCGGGCACCTGGCGCTTGGCCGCACCGTCGGCTGGTTCCAGGGGCGCATGGAGGCCGGACCTCGCGCGCTCGGCCAACGCAGCATCCTCGCCGATGCCCACCACACCCAGGCCCGCGACCACATCAACGACCGCGTGAAGCACCGGGAGCCGTGGCGGCCTCTCGCTCCGGTCCTCCTTCAGGAGGCCGCGCCCGACCTGATCGGCACGAGCGTCCCCCACCCGTTCATGATCGTCGCGAGGCAGGCTACCGAGGCCGCGCGGCAGATGATCCCGGCCGTCGTCCACACCGACGGCACACTGCGCCCGCAGACCGTCGCCCGCGACGACGCCGACCCGTACGCGCGCCTCCTCGCCTCGTTCGCCGAGCAGACCGGCAGGCCAGCCGCGCTGCTGAATACCTCGTTCAATCACGAGGCCGAGCCGATCGTGTGCACCCCCCGTGACGCAGTCGCCACCTTCGCCGCGGGCCCCCTGGACGTACTCGCCATCGGTCCGTTCCTCGTCCGTAAGGACCGGCCGAACTGACTGTCCGACACCAACCGTTTACGGCCGGTAGGTTGAGGGCCGGCCTCGTAGCCATCATCCGCAACAAGCGAACAGGACCGATTCGCGATGACCAGCACAGCCCCTGCCTCTTCCGAGGTGCCGGTAGCCGACCGGCTGCGCGCCCAGCACGGCGCGGCACTCACCCTCGGTGAGGACTGCGACCTGCCCGACGACCTTGTGGTCGAACTCGACACCGGTGCCCACCTGACGATCGGTGACCGCGTGTCCATCCGGCGAGGGTCCACCATCCAGGTCCACCGCGGCGCCACCGTCGCCATCGGCGACGACGTTGCCATAGGAGAGAACACCTTCATCTCCGCAATGGCCGGCATCCGGCTCGGCGACGGCGCAGCCCTGTCGAACATGGTCGACCTGCACGACCACAACCACCGCGTGCGCACCGCCGGCAATGTGCCCACCGGGCAACCCGTGCCGTGGGCGTCCGGATTCGAGGCCGCGCCGATCATCATCGAGCCGGGCGCAACCCTCTCGAACAAGGTCACGGTCACCGGCGGCGTCCGCATCGGGGCGAACGCACTGGTCGGGGCAAACGCCGTCGTCTCCCACAGCATCCCGCCCGACACCGTCGCCACAGGCGTCCCAGCCGGAGTCCGCCGCCACTTCGACGGCGCCCCCGTCGCAGGCGAGGACCGGCGCACCCTGACCGTGGGGTTCTTCGGGACGAGCATCATGGAGCACCTCGAAGCGTTCAACGCTCAGATGACCACCCAGGCCGATCTGCCCGAGATCGGCTCCAAGGTCACCGTCGAGGGCTGGCACCAGCGCGGCTGGGTGCATCGCCTCACGCTCTCGCTGCGCGCCGCCCACGCCCACGTCGGCTTCGATGTCCGCAACCGCGGCGAGGGCGGTGCCACGAGCCGAGACATCGCCTCCCTCGTGGAAGCGGACCGGGCGACCGAAGGCGTCGACTACGACCTGGTGTTCCTCGGCTGCGGCATCAACGACGTCTGGCGCCGCTTCCAGAACCGGCTGTCCGAGGCGGTCGACCTTGACGAGTACACCCGGCACATCAACACCATGCTGGAGCAGCTGACCGGCTACTCCCGGCAGGTCGTCGTCATCAGCGAGACACCGTTCGGTCCGATCGAGGACCCCGGGACTGTCACCGCCATGAACACCGAGCTCGCCCGCTACAACGAGGCCGCCCGCAAGGCTGCGGCCGCCCACGGCGCGCTGTTCCTGGACGTGTGGAACCCCTTCACCGCCGTCGCCCGGCACCTGCCCGCCGATGACAAAGCGGGCGGGGTGTGGAGCGACGGCGTTCACCTCACCGAACTCGGCGACACCGTGCTGCTCCAGCACGCTGAGCGCCTGCTCGCCGAACATCGCATCGTCGAGAAGCTCCTGGACTATCCGCTCCTGGAGCGCGACCGCGCCCTGACCGCGTACAGCCCGATGTTTGCCCGCTATCGGCCCACCGCCTCGTGACCCCCGGGGTGTCGGCGCTGGTCGGCGAGCGCCGGCACCCCGGCAACCACCCCTGCTGCTTTGTCCTTCGAGGGAGTTGAACGTGCCCCAGTCGGGCCGCGCGCACATACAGGCGCTCGCCGCTGCGTTACCCCTGCTCGATGTCGATCGCCTCCAGACATGGGGCCGCCTCCTCGCCAACCGGCTGCCCGCGGGAGGGCGACTGCTGGTCGCGGGCAACGGCGGCTCGGCAGCCGAGGCCCAGCACTTGACCTCCGAACTGGTCGGTCGCTTCCGCGCCGAGCGGGCGCCGCTGTCCGCCATCGCGCTACACGCCGACTCCTCCTCGGTGACCGCCATCGTCAACGACTACGGCGCCGAGGAGGTCTTCGCTCGACAGGTCCGCGCACATGGCCGACCCGGCGACGTCCTACTCCTGCTCTCCACCTCGGGCCGCAGCCCCAACGTGCTCGCCGCCGTCCGCGCCGCCCGGGAACTCGGCCTCACCGTGTGGGCCCTGACCGGCCCGGCACCGAACCCGCTCGCCGAAGCCAGCGATCAGGCCGTGTACCTGGACGCCGAGGATGTCGCCACTGTCCAGGAATGCCACCTGGTGGCCGTGCACGTACTGTGCGCGGCCGTCGACACCCACGTCGCCGGGCTGACCGCGCCCGGCGATGAAGAACTGGACGGCGTACGGCGGCTGGTGGTGGTCGGTGACGTGGTGCTGGACCATGACATCACGGGCACAGCAGACCGGCTGTCCCCGGAAGCCCCGGTGCCGGTCGTCGCCGAAGCGCAAGGCATCGACCGTCCGGGGGGCGCCGGGCTGGCCGCCGTCCTGGCAGCCCGGGAGCAGGGCTGGCGCGTCACCCTGGTGTGCGGTCTCGGACAGGACACCCCTGGGGCCCGCGTCCGCGGGATGCTTCGTGAGGCCGGAGTCGAGGTCATCGACCTTGCCATAGACGGCACCACCCCGGTCAAAACCCGAGTCCGCGTCGCCGACCGCACCCTGCTCCGCTTCGACACGGCAGCTGACCCGCTGCGGCTCGGTCCACTCCCGGACATCGCCCGCGCTCGGCTGGGCGAGGCCGCAGCCGTGGTGGTGTGCGACTACGGGCGCGGCATCGCCGCCCACGATGAACTTCGCCAGGTACTCACCGAAGCGGCCTGCCGTAGCCCTCTGGTGTGGGACCCCCACCCCAAGGGGGCCGAGCCGGTGCCGGGGACGGCCCTGGCCGTCCCGAACGCGCACGAAGCCCTGACCCTGACCGGCGGCAGTGGACCGCGGAACCTTGGCGACGACGCCACACGGGGCGGGCGGCTGCTGTCCGTATGGCCAGTCAAGCAGGTCGCAGTCACACGGGGACGCGACGGCGCGGTCCTGGTCGCCGACCCCGACGCCCACCCCCTGGTCGTCCCAGCCCGTCCCGCCGCCGGGGACGCCTGCGGGGCCGGGGACCAGCTCGCGGTCACCGCAGCCAAGATGCTCGGCCTCGGACGGCTGCCGTCTCACGCCGTGGCCACGGCCGTCGACGCCGCGACCACCTACGTTCAAGCAGGCGGCCCCGCCGGCCTCCATGCCCTGCCGCCCGCCGACCAGCCGGGCCCGCTGGAACTGGCCGACCGAGTACGAGCGCGCGGCGGGAAAGTCGTGGGCGCGGGCGGCTGCTTCGACCTGCTGCACGCCGGACACCTCTCCCTCCTGACCCAAGCCCGACGCCTGGGCGACATCCTGGTGGTGTGCATCAACAGCGACGACTCCGTCCGCCGCCTGAAGGGCGAGGACCGGCCAGTCGTCGGCGAGCACGAGCGTGCCGCGATGCTGAAAGCGCTGGACAGCGTGGACGACGTGCTCGTCTTCAACGAGGACACCCCCGAGAAGATGCTGGTCGAGCTCCGCCCCGACATCTGGGTCAAGGGCGGCGACTACGCGGGCCAGCGGATCACCGAGGCCGACCTCGTGGAGAGCTGGGGCGGCGAAGTCGTCGTCGTGCCGTACCTCGACGGTCACTCCACAACCAGCCGCATCGACCAGCTCTCCCGGCAGGCAGGCGTGCGATGACCCCCGCAGGCGAAGTACTGGTCACCGGCGCGGCCGGGTTCATCGGACGACACACCGTGGCCGCCTTTCACCGCGCCGGATGCCAGGTCACCGCTGTCGACCTGCGACCAGCCCCCAACCACCTCGCTGGTAAGGCCCGTTGGCAGCACCGCGACTTCGCCAGTCCAGCTCTCCTCGCCGAGATCGCAGCTGGCCGCTACGCCACAGTGGTGCACCAGGCCGGTATCAGCGACACACGCGTCCCGGCCGGGCCCGAGCTGGACGAGACCAACACCCTCGGACCGCTCCGTCTGGCCGACGCCTGCCGCACCGGCGGCGCCCGCCTGATTTACGCCTCCTCGCACTCCGTCTACGGCACCCTCCACCACCGCACAGCGATCGCCGAGGACGCGGACACCGACTCCTCCCGCTGCTCCGGGCCGCTCAACCTGTACGCGGCCTCCAAGCTCGCCCTCGACCAGCAGATGCGAGCCCGCCACGGCACCGGCCTCGACTGGGTGGGGCTGCGCTACACCAACGTCTTCGGCCCCGACGAGGCCGACAAAGGCCCGATGGCCTCGATCCTGTCCCAGCTCCTGCGTCAGGCCGCCCGCACCGGGCAGATCCGCGTCTTCGACGACTCCCTGACCGCCGCCCGCGACTACATCCCCGTCGAGACCGTCACCACCACCATCGTCCAGCTCGTGAAGCACCCGCCGGTGCCGGCTGGGGTCTACAACTTCGGTGGCGGTTACGCCGTGTCCTTCGCGGACGTGGCGCAGTGGTGCGCCCGTCTGCACCGTGACGCGACCGGCGGGACTCTGCTCGCCGAGTTGGTACCGAACCCGGACACAGCTGCCTATCAGTACTTCACCTGTGCGGACATGACCGCGCTCGACAAGGCACTGCCCGACCGGCCGACCGTCTCAACCGTGTCCGTCGAAGCACGCGCGGCCGAGCTGTTCGAGGCTTTCCGCAAAAGTGACACAGAATGAACCGGCAGCTCTGGCATTGGCGTTCGGCGCTGGTCGGCTGCGTCGGCAGGCGGTGTTCCTCGACCGCGACGGCACCCTCACCGAGCCCCGCCACTACCCCTCCCACCCTGATGAATTGGTCCTGCAGCCGGATATCGGCTCGCCGCTGCGCGCCCTCCAGCACGTGGGCTTCGCTTTGGTCGTCGTCACCAACCAGAGTGGGCTGGCGCGTGGGCTGTTCGACATCGCAGCCTTGGACGCGATGCACCACCGGCTCCGCGGCCTCCTCGCCAGCCATGGGGTCCGGCTCGATGGCATCTACGCCTGCCCCCACCACCCGGACGGCACCGTGCCCCGCTACCGCAGCATCTGCCCATGCCGAAAGCCCTCTCCGGGCATGCTCCACCAAGCCGCTCACGACCTCGATCTCGATCTCTCCGCCTCGTGGATGGTCGGCGACTCCGCTTGCGACGTCGACGCTGGCCACCGGGCCGGAACCCGTACGGCACTCGTCGGCTGCCAGCCGTTGCCCGAGGCGACGCCGGGCGTGCAGGGAGCGACGACCGCCGAGACGCTCTACCAAGTGCTTCGATCCTTCCTCAGCGGGCGGTAGGGAGCGGGCGCTTCGCGTCGCCGCGACGCACATCTCACAAGGTGGCGCCGAAGAAGCCTGCGCGACATGGACCAGCGTCTTGGACACAATGGAGGACGGGATCTACTCCGGCCGTGCGTGGCAGAGGGCCTCCGAGATGCGACAACTTCTATCTGTAGCCCTTGTCGCCGATTACAGTCCGCCAGCCGTCCACGGCCTTCAGCGAGACATCGAAGACTGCCGCGACGTCCTCACGATTCTCGCCCACAGCAGCGCTGCCGGTGGTGCCGGCGGCCAGGTCCTGAGCCGTCCAGGGCTGGTCCTCCGGCGGTGGGGGGCGGGGGCGGCAAGGTGGCGGGGGAGGCGTCCGCCAGGAGGGCGGGGCTGGTTGTGGTGGTCGATGGCACCAAGTGCCCCTGTGGGCACATCGCAGTTGACCCACGTGTCGCGCAATTACCCGGAACGCTACCGTTCCGATCGATCGGTGTCGGAGACGGCATCGCCGAGTATCAGGATGGCGCGGAGCACTGTGAACGTATACTTGATGCAGCGTCAACCTGGATTGCTGGTCGGAGGGGCCATGGGGGGTACGAGGGAGCGCTGTGCGGCTGGCGTCACTGGCGCGTGGGTTCCTCTGGTCCCCGGCGGGAGCATCGTTAGTGTCAACGCCAAGGTGAATCAGTGACCAGCGAGTTCAAAATAGCTCTCGCCGATGTCGAGTCTCTGTATGACATCCCCGAGGACGACCTGATCGGTGACGTTCTGATCCCGGCCATGGCAGTGGCGGATCACGTCCGAGTCGGAGCAGGTTTCTTCAGTTCGCAGTGCCTGGCTCAGATTGCTCCTGGTCTGGTCTCGTTCCTCGAGCGGAGCAACGGCACTATCGAGTTGCTTATGAGCCCCTCAATCAGCGACGCAGATCGCGACGCGCTTGCCCGTGGGGCGCTATCGCCCCAGGAGGCGATCCGGATCGCTGTAGATCGACTGCTCGAAGACGCATCCCTGTCGCAGCACGCCTTGGTCCATCACACCCTCGACTGTCTTGCGTACCTTGTCGCTGCCAAGCGCCTGGTGGTTCGCTTCGCGCTGATGAAGCAAGGGATGTACCACAAGAAGCTGTGGTTGCTACGTTCCGGTGCAACCTGGGCGGCAGTCCACGGCTCCGGCAACGCTACAGCCCGGGGCCTTCTGGTCAATGGCGAACAAATGAGCGTCGACCGGCCGTGGGCGGATGGCTCCGCCTCGCAAGCCCGCGTAACAAAGCTCCTGGCGCGATGGGACAGCCAGTGGGCGAATAAAAGTCCCCACGTCCTGTGCATCGATCTCAAGGATGGTCTGGACGTGGTCGCCCGTCGGCATTCCGGAGCAGCGCCCCCTTCGATCGATGACTTCTGGCGCGCGTGGCACGCCGACCACGCGCGTGGCCTTGAACCGCCACTCCCGCCCGGTATCGACGTGGCTGGCCCGCGACTGCTCACAATTCCAGAGAACGTAGAGTGGAGAACTGGCAAGTTTGGCCACCAGGGCCACGCCGTGGACGCGTTCCTGGGCAACGGATCTAGGGGGATTTTCGCCATCGCTACAGGCGGCGGCAAAACACAGACTGCTTTGATCGCTGCCGTTCACGAGCAGGACAGACATAAGGGCCCTGTATTCGTCTTGATCATTGTGCCGAGCGCACCGCTCCAACGGCAATGGGCAGAAGCCGTCAGAGGTTTTGGCGTCGAGCCGTTTCAGCCGAGTACGAGGTCAGGTCCGCAGCGGCGCGGCCTCCTTGAAGAGATCCGGGCAGGACTCTCAGGGCGAGACCCATTTACAGCGGTTATTCTCTGCACTCAAAAGCTGTTCACTGAAGACGAAGGCATGCGCAGCTTTATTGCCGAGCTGCCGGGCGAAGTGCTCGCCGTACTCGTCGGCGACGAGGTGCACAACCTCGGCTCGGCTGGTTTCATGGCGAAGGCGCCACACCGGTTCAATGTTCGTCTTGGCCTCTCTGCAACACCGAGTCGTCAGTACGATACCGACGGCACGGAGGCACTTTTTGAGTTCTTCGGTTCACCGGTTTTCGAGTTCACCCTTAGGGATGCCATCAACGCCGGCTGCTTGACGCCATACAACTATCACGTCCACGAGGTTGAGCTAACCGAACAAGAGATGGCTGAGTACGAGGACCTGACACGCCAGCTACAGCGCAAAGGGTTTATAGGGGCCGATGACGGCAAGGACTTCGGTCATGATGCTCAGGTCGAGCATCTCTTGCGAAAGCGCCGGGCAGTCCTTGAACAGGCGCAGGCCAAGATTCCCGCACTTGAGCATCTGCTGGAAATGGGCGGACCCGAGAACGTCGCTCGGACGCTCATATATACCTCTGCCAAACCAGTAGCGTTGACAGGGCCCTCGCAGATCCACCTCGTCAACAGTGTGCTCCGCCGACTCGGAATCCGCTTCCACCAGTACACAAACACGGAAACCTCCAGTTCGGGTGCTGCTCAATACCTTGAACGCTTTAGTAGCGGCGACTATCAGGCCCTGACTTCGATGAAGGTCCTCGACGAAGGTGTGGACATCCCGCAGACAGACACTGCATACCTGCTCGCATCTAGTACGGTTCGGCGGGAGTGGATTCAGAGGAGGGGCAGAATCCTTCGTCAATCCCCTGGGAAGAGGATCGCCGAGCTGCATGACTTCCTGGTTGTTCCCCCGCGGCTAGATACGACAGCTGCACGTTCTGTTTTGAAGGGGGAACTTGCCAGGGCGCGGGAGTTCGCCGGTACGGCGGAGAATGAATACGACAACGACGGTCCTCGCGAGATTATCGCCAAGTATGAGACCGCACTATAGGCAGGGGTGGCGGAATGGCAACAACTCCCCGCATCCGGGAAGTCGCGAGCGTCGAGGTGAAACAGCTCCCGCTGCGGTACGAGGGATATCACGAGGATCTCGTTGAGGTGCTTGATCTGATCGCAAGGCAGCAGGATCACATGATGACCAGCCGGCAGCGGCAGGAACTCATCGCCAAGCGTGTAGAGAAGGTAGGGAGTATGGCGGCCTCGCTTGGTGGTGGAAGCAGCCAATGATAATCCAGCGGATTAGAGTCCATAACTTCAAGCTGCTCAAAGACGTCGATATTCAACTATCGATCGACCCTGCCAAACCGCTGACGGTCATACGAGCCGAGAACGGGTCGGGCAAGACGTCCCTCCACTATGCGATTATCTGGGGTCTATACGGGATGGACGCTCTCAAGAGCATCACCAGCCCCACAGATATCAGACTCTCTTCCAAGGCTGCACCTGCGGGATCGCCGGTATTCATTGAGGTCGTTCTCGACTTCCATATCACTGACGAGGGCGGGACGGCGTATTACCGGCTCACGCGACACGTTCAGGAAACCCCCCAGGTGACTGGATCAGCGGAGCGTGGACGGGAAGTCGTGAAGCTCTCAAAGCTCACCGCAGCAGGAGATAAGGAGCTTGACCAGCCGGAGTCCTGGTTGGAACAGTGGCTGCCAAAGAGGCTCGTGGACATCTTCTTTACAAACGGCGACGACGTTCAGAAGTTCATCACCGGCAAGCAAGAAGCTCGGGTGCGCCAAGAGAAGGTTCATCTCGCGATCGAGAGCCTGCTCGGAATCCGTCAGCTTCGGACGGCAGTCGTTGACATTGAGGCGGTGCAGTCCGGCCTCGACCGCAGGGCCGCCCGGGATGCCGGCGGCAAACTGGAAAAGGTCACGGGTGAGCTCGAAAAGCTCGAACTGGCACTCAAGGAGATCGACGACGAATATGAAAAGCTCACGGTTCGTCTCGGAAACATTGAGAGGGACCAAGTCCGCAAAGGCCGCGAGCTTGAAGCCATCCGCGGCATCGGCGACCTCGACGCCATCAACCAAGAGATCCAAGGGCTAGAGGAAGATCTCGCTGCGCTAGAGGGATATCAACAAAAGAACTTCGCCGCGATGAGTGGCCTGCTGCGCAGTGAAGCCCTGTCCTGGACTCTTGCCGGTGCCTCGCTGAAGAAGGCCCTGACACGCCTCGACGAGCTGAAGGACCTTCGTTTGATCCCGAAGACCTCGACGCAGATTTTGGAAGATCGGCTCGAGCTCGGCATCTGCATCTGCGGGGAGGAACTGGAGCCTGGCTCGACCCATCGTGATGAGGTCGCTAAGTTGCTGGCCGAGCAGCAGGACCGAGGTGCGATCGCGGAGCGACTCACCGAGCTACGGTACGGCGCGCGGGCACTGCGCAGTGTAAACCAGCAGGACTTCGCGGGAGCTCGTACCGATGCTCTGGGAGACTTCGCGAAGCTGGCGGAATCCGTGCGGAGTAAAACGACTGCCTTGCAGGCAGCAAAAGAGCGCCGTGCCCTGATTGACGACGTGAGGGTGCGCGAGCTGGCCGAGGAACTTGCCGAACTCGACCGCAAAAAGGGCGACGTCAAATTCAAACTAGGCAACCTGGACACTCGCCGCGGGACTGCAAAGTACGACTGTGACCAGAAACGCGAGGAGAAAAGAAACGCCGAGCGTAACGCCAGCATCTCGCGAGACCTTGCCGTTAGGCGGGACGTCGGACTGGATCTTCTAAACCTGGCGAGGGCGGTGCAGGACCAGCTTGAGGGACCCTACGTCGAGCGGGTCTCGAAACGGCTTGACCGCATGTTTAAGGACATCATTGGTGCTGATAATGGTGCCAGCACGGGTGTCATCACCGCGACATCAATCACTAGCAATTTCGACATCGTTGTTTCGAGTCAGCACGGCAACAGCCTAGACCCTGACTTTGAAGTAAACGGGGCCTCTCAGCGGGCGCTCACACTTGCATTCGTATGGTCACTCATGGAAGTCGCTGGCACCGTTGCACCGCGGTTCATCGACACCCCGCTTGGAATGGTCTCAGGCACGACCAAGGAGCGCATGGTCGAAGCCATCACGCGTCCTCCAGCGGCCGATGAAACGCCATACCAAGTGGTGCTGCTATTGACTCGTTCAGAGATCGCTGGCGTGGAACACATCTTGGACCAGAGGGCTGGAGCCTTCGGTACCCTGTCGTGTAGCCAGCATTACCCACTCGATCTCGTGCACAAGTGGGCCGAAGATGAGCCTTATTCGCGCAACTGTGGCTGCAGCCACCGACAACAGTGCAATATCTGTGCGCGGCGCCACGACAACGATCTCGGCTTGCGGTTCAGAGAGGAATCGGTGGCATGAGCGGTATGAACCCATACGCGTCTGTTGAGCTGACCATGCCGGCGGATCTACACCCGAAGATCAGCCAGTTTTTCGGGCCCGGCAAGCCAGTGGGACGAATGATCGATGCCTGGTGGCTTGGTCTGTGCATCGGCGTCAAGCACGGTGAGACGCGTCAGCGTGCTGGCGAAGTCCGAAAGTTCGCCGATGGCGCCATCTTCGCGAGCGACGATTGGCGCATCGTCCACCTTGAGTTGCTTGCGATAGCCGAAAAGGGCGAGGCAATCCTCGCGCAGCCGCGAGATGTCATCAGACTTGCTTCCAGCTACGCCGACTACGGTCTTGAGTGGGTCGCGGACCGTTGCTTGGGTGCGAACGAACCTATTCTGGCCCTGCTGAATGCGATCGAAGTGCCTGCCGTCTGAGTGTAAATCGGCCGCGAACAGTGCATGTTTATGTGCTGGTGCCGGGTCGGTTCAGACGCTCGAGGGCGGGTGTTGGGCGGTGGTGTTACGGACATGGCCGAGCCGTGACGAGATCGAGCAACGGGTTGTCCGTCGACTGTTGCGACCGCATCGCGGCTGGCTTCGGGATATCCGTCGGCACCGCCCACTCCTCGTGCGTTGCGGCCCCCGCCCCATCACACCGGCGTCACCCGATCAGTGCCCACGCTGAAAACGCTCAGTGACGGACCCTTGTGCCTCTGCGGGTCAGACGGTGCGGCCCTGCTTGCCGGTGCTGCTCTCGTGCGCGCCGGGCTTGTACTCCTTGTCCAGCTCTCGCTCGTCCTCGAGCGGCAGCCACTCGGGCCGGAAGTCGGGGTGGTCGGCGTACGCCTCAACGAGTTTGTAGATCACTGGTCTACGGAGATACTGCGGGACACTGGCGACCAAGTCCACGCCCACCCTCTGCCAGCGGGTGAGGCCCCCACTCTCTGATTTCCAAGCCTTCCACTCAGGCGCCGCAACCCAGCGCAGGAGTTGGCGTTTCGCGGCAACGTCGGCGAGGACCCGGGCCTGCAACCTTGCCGTGCCCTCGTCCTTGCCGGGCTTCACCGCGCGAGCAGCAGTTTCATCCTCACGAAGACGGGCCCGGAAGAACTCCAGCATGACCTCGAAGTCGTTTTGTCTCATCGCTGTTACCCCCCTTGTCGGCAAGTGCTAAGGGGCCATCATTCACCACAACCGGGGGGAGCCCGTCATCCTGCGGGGCGGTGACGGGCTCTCCGCGGGGGAATCTCGGGGTCACCCGGTCACGGAGATGCCGAGACGGGCCCTCATTCCGGCGAGTGCCTCGGGCTTGGGCTGCCGGGTCCGCAGGCGGTCCACCTCGGCCATCTCCGAGAGGATGGTGGGGCGGGCCGGCCGGTCAGCGTGGGATTCTGGGCTTTCCGCGGCTCTTGGTGGGCCGGACCATCTCCTCCTGTGGGGCCGCCAAGAGGCATTCCAGGCCCTCCACAAAGGCCGGGACGGGGCGGGCCTCCTTGGCGTTCTCCACGAGCTAGACGTGGCAAGCCAGTTCGTCGCCAGCTCCACCAGGGCACGCCACTCGGGGGTCGGCGTTCGCGGGGCTCGCCCAGGCGGGGGCGACTGTCGAACGCGACATCGCACAACGGATCGACCTGCGAGGGCGAGCGGGCGAACGGCTCTCAGCCGCGGCTGGGCTGCTTGCCTTCGCACGCCTCAACGCGCCCAAGGATCCGAAAAACACCGCAACGAGTGGAAGCGTCGAGAACACGGTCTCGTCCAACGACCTTACGGCTCAGGCTAGATAGACTCGGCAGAGTCCGGCAACGGGCACCCGAGTCGCTGCGGTCACAGGCGGCGTACGCATCGAATTCCTCATGCCTCGGGAGGCCCCGCTGTGCCGTGTGTGCTGCCTGCTAGGCGCCGTCGGTATCACCCCGACGCACTTACTGGGGCGTTGGCCGAACCCATACCGTCGCTTATCACAAGGTCGCGTGCTCTTCAGTTATCACGTTGGCAGGACGGAGCGTCCCGCGCCTGGGCGGCAGCACTGCGGTCCGAACGGTCAACTGCCCCCCGATCGCACCGACCTGTCGAGAAGGAGAAGGCGTTGTCCTACCAGTCCGTGATCGGACTTCACTTGGTGCTGATCGAAGAGGACCTGGTGCTGCTCGGCCTACGCACGGGCACCGCCTGGTGTGACGGGTGGTGGCACGTTCCAGCCGGCCATCTTGAGGACGGGGAGTCCTTCCTCGCCGGCATGGTCCGTGAGGCTCGGGAGGAGCTGGGCATCGCCCTCGCCGAGGAGGACCTGGTGGTTGCGCACGCCGTCCACGACCATGACCTCGAAACCGGCCAGAGTCGGCTGCAAGTCTTCTTCACCGTCAAGCAGTACTCGGGGCGGCCCTATGTTGCGGAACCGGACAAGTGCGCGGAGCTGCGGTGGTGGCCGCTCTCGGAGCTGCCGGAGAAATTGGTGCGCTACACCCGCCAGGCCCTGGTGTGCATTCAGCGGGGCCAGAGCGCGAGCACGCTGGGGTGGCCCGATGCCTGTTGAGGATGGGCGCGAGCCGGTGGGGCTGATGGCGCCGGAGGACTACGCGCGCTCGCGCGCGGCATTCTGGGGCGGCGCCGCGGTGCTCTTCGTGGACGCCGAGGGCAAGGTCCTGGCCCTGGACCCGGCGTACCGGCCGGGGACGCTGCTGCTGCCCGGCGGGGGAGTTGACCAGACGGAGCGCCCCTCAGCCGCAGCGGTGCGCGAGGTGGTCGAGGAGCTTGGGCTGTCCATCGGCGTACGTCGGCTCCTGGCAGTCGACTGGGTCAGTAAGGGCAATCCTGAGTTCGGGACCGTGTACGGCTTCCCAGGTGAGACCGTGGCCATCTGGGACGGTGGCGTGCTGGAGGAGAGTGACAGCGCTCGGATTCGCCTGGCCGAGGACGAAATCACCTCGTTCCACTTCCTGCCTCCGGCCCAGGCCGCATCCCGGATGTTCCCGATCGAGGGACGACGGATGCTGGCTGCCCTGCGCGCCCGGATCGACCGTGCCGGACCCGCCGTGCTGGAGGACGGGGATGCCGTCGGTGGCGGGTCGGCGCTGCAGCGTCAGAAGGTCATTCCGCGCATCGCGGCCGGATACCAGCAGATCGCCTGGCATCCCGGCAGCGAGCCCGCCGCCAGCCTGCCCGTGAAACAAGCGTGGGTGTGGGCCTTTGACCCGCTCGGCCGGGTCGTCGTCCTGGTGGATCCGCGCGACGGCCATTGCGTCCTTCCAGGAGGCACGGTCGAAGAGCACGACGATGGTCCGAAGGCGGCGGCACTTCGTGAAGCCTCCGAAGAGGCGGCCCTGCACCTGCAGGCTGTTGCTTACCTCGGATACCTCCTCGATCCGGATGGTGTTGTCTACGGCCCGGGCACCGGGCCGAATGCCCGGGCCCGCTACATCGCCCGCATCGCCTCCCTGGGACCGGCGCCGCAGGATGTCGCGACCGGGATCACCTACGGGCGGCTACTGGTCAGCCCGGTGCAGGCAAGCGAGCTGCTCGGCCTCGGACGCGCCGGCCGCGAGCAGGCCGTGTACGCGGCTCGTACGGCGGCAGCCTGCTGGGGCATTCCGCTCTGTCCGCCGCAGGCCGCGATCGAGATCCCCCATCCGGGCACGGCGGTCCTGCTGCCCTGACCCTGCGTTCGTGATGCCCACCGAGTGCCGGTCTATAGCCGGCGCGATGCCCCGCACCGCCCTTGTGGCCTTGGAGGAGGACCTCAATGACCAGCGAAGAGCAGGTTGTCGGCCGCCCTGACCGCGTGGTCACCGACGCGCAGCGGGCGTACTGGGCGCAGGTCGAGGCCCCCATGGCCTCCTGCACCGCCCTGATCACCGATGCCGACGACCGCATCCTCGTGGTCGACCCGACCTACAAGGACGGCTTCGACATGCCCGGCGGCATGGTGCACGCCGGCGAAACGCAGATCGAGGGTCTGCAACGGGAACTGGCCGAGGAACTCGACCTGACGGGCGTGCCGATCGGTCGGCTCCTCGTCCTGGACCAGGTCCCTGCTGCCCGGTATGGACGGGCCATGGTCGTCACGGTCTTCCACGTAGGTCCGCTCACCGACCAGCAGACCAAATCCCTGCGCTTCGCGGACGGGGAGATCGGTGCGGCCGAGTTCCTCCCAGTTGAGGAGGCGCTCGCGCGGCTGCCGCACCGCCTCGCCCGCCGCATCCAGGCGGCGCATGCCGCCCTGGGCGCTGGGGTACCGGCCGCCCTGCTCGACGGCGAGCCCCATAGCCCCACTGGCCCGACCGTGTCGGAGGCGCGATGAAGCGGCTGTTGACACGGGTGTGGAGGACGGAGCCGACGGTCTCTGAATCCGAGGTTGCCTTCTTCGGCGGGGCGCTGCGCTACGACTTCGGCGGGGTGCGGCGCGCGTACGCGCGGCTGGACACCATCTTCGGGCAGGCCGCCCGCATGGTGCCGACGCTGGTGGACAGCACCCTGCACCTGGTCTGGCGGACAGATCGCCGCGCTCTTGACACCCACGACCCGCTGCACACCGCCCGGTCCGGTGCGCGCCGGCCCAGTAAGTGGGTCGGCGACCCGCTGTGGAGCACCCTGCGCGACCTGCTGGGCTGTCTCGGCGTGATCGCTGGCGGCCTCGCCGTCACCACGATCGTCACCCTCCTCACCTCCCACTTCCCTGACCACAGGATCCGTCCGTGACCCGCCTCCCGCCCAGAATCGTCATCGGAACCCGCGACTCCGACCTGGCCCTCGTCCAAGCCGCCCACGTCGCCGGACTACTCGAACGCGCCTTCCCCCAAGTCGCCGTCCACGTCGCCTCGATGAAAGCCGCTGGCGACCTGCACCAGGGACCCCTCGCGCAGATCGGCGGCAAGGCCGTCTGGGTACGCGAGCTGGACCGGGCCTTGGCCACCGCAGGCGTCGATGCCACCGTCTCGTGCGCCAAAGACCTCCCCGGCCCCCACGAGCGCGGCACCGACACCACCATCGGCGCCGTCCTGCCCCGCGAAGACGCCCGGGACGCCCTCGTCCTCCCGGCCGGACAGCCCGCCGCCACCCTGGACGACCTCCCACCCGGAACCGTCCTCGGCACCAGCGCACCGCGCCGCATCGCCCAACTCCGCACCCGCTACCCCCACCTCACCATCCAGCCGGTGCGCGGCAACCTGCTTCCCCGCCTCGCCCGCCTCGACGCCGGCGAAGGCGACAAGCCGCTCGATGCCCTCGTGGTCTCCTACGCGGGACTCTGCCGGGTGTCCCAGGCGGACCGGGCCACCCAGCTCATCCCGGCCTCGGTGCTAGCCCCGGCCACCGGCGCCGGCACGCTCGTCGTCGAGCAGCGCAGTGGCGACACCATCGCCGCTCACCTCCTCGACGCCATCAACGACCCGGCCACTGCCCGGCTGCTGGCCGTCGAGCGCGGCGTCCTAGCCCAGCTCAAAGGCAACTGCCAGACCGCCTGCTCGGTCCACGCCCACTACACCGACGAACCCGACCGGATCCGAGTCGACGCCGCCGTCTTCCACCCGTTAGGCGACGACGCGATCCATGTCGCAGCCGTCGGACCGGCCGGCGACGTCGGCGGCCTCGTGGAGAACATCGCGCAGCTGCTGCACGGCGAAGGAGTCGAACGGCTCCTGCCGCGCTGACCGCGGGCGGCCCTGGTCTGCAGCGGGAGCCCAACACGGGACGCGACGCCGCACGGCGGGGCCGTAACAGTCATACCTACGAGGGGAGTTCGCTGACGTGTCGCACCGATCCGGACCCGACGCCTCAGGAAGTCTGTGGAGAGACAGAGACTTCCGGCGCTACGCCGTCGCGCACGGCATCAGCGTTACCGGAAGTCGCGTGACCACGATCGCGCTGTCCGTCCTGGCCGTTGTCGAACTGCACGCCTCCACCTTCAACGTCGCGCTGATCGCTTTCGCCTCCAAACTCCCACCCTTGCTGCTGTCCCTCCATGCCGGCGTCCTCGCAGACCGCCGTCGCAAGCGCCCGGTGATCATCACCTGCGACCTGCTCTGCGCCGCCGTCCTGCTCACTCTCCCCACCGCGCAACTCCTCGCCCGCATCACCCTGATTCACCTCTATGCGGTCGCCTTCACAGTGGCCGCCGTGCAGGTCATCGGCAGTAACGCCTCAATCAGTTACCTGCCCTCCCTCCTCGGCCCAGGCCGGATCAAGGACGGCAACTCCAAGATGGGCGCCAACAACTCCCTGGCCGACCTGATCGGCACAAACTCCGGCGGCGTCCTCGTCACGGTGCTCGGCGCGGCCCGCGCCGTCACCGTCGATGCCGCCTCCTACCTCGCCAGCGCCCTGCTCCTGTGGCGCATCAAGCACCGCGAGGACCCGCCTCCCGCCCGCACGGCAGGCAGGAGCCACTGGGCGGAAATCCGCGAGGGCCTCACCTACACGCTGCATACCCCCGTCGTGCGCTCGATCGTGCTGTCGAATACGGCCACTTCCTTCGTGCTGGCTGCCAGCAGCGCCCTGTGGTCGCTGTATTTGCTACGCGAACTGCACTGGAGCCCGACCGCCCTCGGGATCGTCATGGGCGCCGGCGGAGTCGGCGGCATCCTCGGAGCCCTCGTCTGGCAGCCCCTGGAGCGACGTTGGGGTCCCGGCAAGGTGATGCTCGGCGCGCTCGCCCTCAACCCAGTCGCCCAGATTCCCCTGGTCGTCACCGGCCCCGGGCTCGGCGGGCAGTTCGCCATCGGCGTCGGCATGGTCATCCAAACCGGTGCCGCTGTGTGCCACGGCGGGCTCCAGCGCGCCGTCCGCCAGGAACTCGCCCCCGACCACCTCCAAGGACGGGCCCAGGCCACCGGAGCCTGGCTCGCCTTCAGCCTGCGCCCGTTCGCCGCGCTCGCCGCTGGCGCTCTGGGCAGCCTGCTCGGCCTGCGCCCCACCCTCACGCTTATCACCGCGGCCCTGGCCGTCCCGTTCCTCGTGCTGTGGAACTCGCCCGTCCGCGGGCTCGGCCCCGCCGCCCCTGTCTCCCTGATCCCGACCGAGGAGCCCGCCAGCCCATGACGATCACCAACCCGGCCGATTACTGGGACCCGCTGTGGACTTCGGGGCGCCGTTATCGCGGCCTCGGCCCCGAGGAACAGCAGCTGACCCGCCGCCTCCTCGGCGCCGGCCGAGGCCGGCCCGCGCTCGACATCGGCTGTGGTGACGGGGCCCTCGCCCGGTACCTGCACGCCGACCTCGGATACCGCACCACGGCGATCGACTGTTCCTCCGCCGCGCTGAAGCTCGCGCAGGCCGAGCAAGACGCGAATGACGGCCCGGTCTTCCAACAACTGGACATCGAGACCGACGACAGCAGCGTGCTCCCCGACGCCGGCTACGCCCTCGTCACCTGTCGACTAGTGTTCGCCTTCATCAAGGACAAGCCCGCCTTCCTCGACCGTATCCGATGCCTCCTCCCGCCCGGCGGAACGTTCTGGTTGGTCACCCCTCTCGCGGAGCGCCTCCCAGAGGAGCGGAAGTCGATCGGAATCACCGCGCAGCAGGTGGAACTGCTGACCGCGCCCTGGTCATCGGTCGAAAGCGAAGACCTGGACTCGATGCGCTGCTACGCCCTGCGCCCCTGACCCGCCGCGATCCAAAGAGTGACTTCGACAAGGCACTAGGGTGCAGGGACAGGCCGACTCAGGCCGCTGCTGCCCGCAGGTGGGCCAACAGGCCCTCCGTATCCGTCAGATCCGGAACGACGAAGTCGGCGCCAGCGGCACGGAGTTCCGCCATCGAGTGGATGCCCGAGGCGACAGCAACACAGTGTGCCCCGGCGTCATGCGCCGCCTGCACATCGCGAGGCGTGTCACCGATCAGCACAGTCGACACCATCATCGCCACGCCATAGGCGGCGTGAATCCTGGTTCGTGCAGCGTCGACGAGCTGGGCCCGGTCCTCGCTGTCTTCGCCGTACCCACCCACGGACAGGTCGAGCAGGCCGTCGAGACCGAAAGCCCTCAGCTTGACGCGCGCGTTCGCCGCGACGTTGCCCGTGAGAACCGAGGAACAGACCTCGGAGTCCGCCGCGAGCGCCTTCAACGCCTCCTGGACACCGGGCAGAACCCGGCCCCGCCGTCGCAGATCCTGCTCGCGGCCCCGCCCGGCTTCTTCCAGCGCTCCCTGCGCCGACTCCCATCCGGGAACCGGCAGACCGTGCCGGACGAACATCTCGCGCATGATCGCCCGGTCCGTGCGTCCCTCCGTCGGCGCGGGCAGCACGGCATCCCGCCCCGCGAGGGCCTTGAAGGCGTTGGCGTAGATCTCTTTGCTGACGCCGGCGTTGTCGACGAGGGTGTGGTCCACGTCCCAGAGCACGATGAGCTGCACGTGCCCAGGGTATGCAGCGTGAACTGCCTGTTAATAGAGCCCTCTTGGGACGTCCTGGCGTCCCGCAAGATCTTGCCGCGTCCCAGGACGTCCTGCGAGGATGCGAATGTGAACGAGCGGCTGCGTACGGTGATGATCCAGCGGAAGGTGACCCCGGAGGACCTTGCGGCCTCCTGCGAAGTAGACGTCAAGACGGTGGAGCGCTGGATCAGCCTGGGTCGGCAGCCACTCCGCAGGCACCGCTGGGCGGTTGCGCAGAGTCTCGGCGTGGACGAATCGTATCTGTGGCCGCCGGAGGAGGACGACGCCCCGGGACAGCCGACGGAGCAGGCGGAACTGGTCGCCGCCTTTCCCAACCGCGCGAGCGTCCCGCAGAAGACCTGGGTCCGCCTCCTGCAGTCCGCGCAGGAGCACATCGACGTCCTGGTGTTCAGCGGGACGTTCTTCGCCCAGACCAACCCGCGCGTGGCGGCGATGCTCGCCGAACGCGCCGACGCCGGCGTCCGGATCCGCCTCTGTTTCGGCGACCCGTCGGGCAAGGCAATCGCCGTCCGCGACGAGGAGGAAGGGATCGGCGGCACGCTCTCCGCGAAGATCAGGGCATCGCTCACCTACTACCGCAAGCTGATCGGGACCCCCGGCTGCGAGGTACGCCTGCACGACACGACCCTCTACAACAGCCTGTTCCGCTTCGACGACGCACTCCTCGTCAACCCGCACGTCTGGGGCCAGCCGGCCAGCGCCAACCCCCTGTTCGAACTGCGTCGCCTGGGGGACGACGGCTGGTTCGACCACTACGCCTGCAGCTTCGACGCGGTCTGGGAGACTGCAAAAGCCTGGTCCCCCGAATCCATGTAAGGAGCCCGGCCCGCGATGGGACGTACGGAGTTCTGGTACGACGAGAACGCACCCAAACCGAACACGCTGATCCCGGCGTGCAACATGCTCGCCGCCCGGGACGACGGAGCGATCCTCCTGCAGCGCCGCCGCGACACCGGCCAGTACGCGCTCCCCGGCGGAGCCATGGACATCGGAGAATCCCCCACCCAGTGCTCGGTGCGGGAATGCAAGGAGGAGACCGGTGTCGATGTCATCCCCATCGGACTCCTAGGCGTCTACTCGCTCCCCGAACACGTGGTCGCCTACACCGACGGCGAGATCCGGCAGGCATACGAGGTGACCGTGATCGGGCGCCCCGTCGGCGGCCAACCGACCGTCAACGACGAAGCAGACGACGTGCGCTGGGTCCTGCCCGACGATCTGGACTCGTACGACATCCACCCCTCCATGAGGAAGCAGATCGCCCACTACTTGGACGGGACGTACCCCCACGTCGACTGAGCGCCATGCGCTCCCTTACCGCTCTGCCAGGACCAGCCGGTCTTCGACTCTGTGCACAGCAGCTCGGAGATCTTCATTGGCCCGGCGAATGAAACGGCCGACGGTGCTGTCGCGGTCGTACCGGGTGAGGATCTCCGCCAGGCGGGCATCCACGGTGGTGGGGGTGCCGTCCGGGGTGGTGGTCATGTCGCAGTACGCCAGAGCCTCCACCAGCCCCGCGTTGTCGAGGATCGGGAACTCGGCCTCCAGTTCTTCCCTCAGTCCACGCTCCTCCGCCTCCAACAGCGCGCACGAGTGATTGGCGACCAGCCGTACCAAACGCTCGTCTGCCGCCGAAGAATCGCGAAGGTAGCGGGCCCCGTCCAACGGATGGAACCCTGTCATGACCAGCGACGGCGCATATCCGATGTCGTGCAACATGGCTGCCGCCCAGAGCAGCTCCGCATCGTCGCCCAGGATGCTCGCCAGGGACTGCGCCCTTTCGGCAACGCCCTGAGAGTGCGCCCAGCGCCGCGGCAGGGGCTCAGCGAGGAGGGAGTTGGCTAGATCGCGCGCCCACGCGGTGAGGTCCATGCTCCGCAGCCTATGGTGGGAGACGCCTTGACCGGAGATGATCAGCAGGACGTCCCAGGACGTCTCGGGTAGCCCCGGGGCCTCGCATCCAGCCA
Organism: Streptomyces sp. T028; assembly: GCF_048159505.1. Classification (NCBI taxonomy): domain Bacteria; kingdom Bacillati; phylum Actinomycetota; class Actinomycetes; order Kitasatosporales; family Streptomycetaceae; genus Streptomyces; species Streptomyces sp. T028. The sequence goes on along the minus strand of NZ_JBLRVZ010000004.1, from coordinate 111,185 downwards.
GCTGTCAGCAATGGCATTAAGGGGCGGGCGCCTCATGGGGCCTTTCCTGGTCAAGGACGCGACGTAGCAGTAGCGCAGTGGGAGGTCCCCGTCGCCGGGGCACGGGCTACAGCCGCCGACCCTACCCAGTATCTGACCGTATGCAGGGCAGTATGTGCCCGCTCACCGGGGCTGCCGTCTACCCCTTGCACTTTCGCCCCGGCATCCTCGAAGACGTCGTCACGGCCATCGACTTTCCCTGGAGCCCCCGCGTGAGTGAGCAGCCCGACCGGCAGATCCAGAAGCCGTTCCTGTACGTCGTCGTATGCGCGGCCGGTATCGCAGGCGACGTCGGCAAGCTGATCACTGCTGCTCAAGGAGCAGAATGGGACGTGGGTGTCGTCGCCACCCCGCAGGGCCTCGGCTTCCTTGACTCCGGGACGGTCGAGGCACAGACCGGCTACCCGATCCGCTCGGCCTGGCGCTCGCCCGGCGACCCTCGTCCGCTGCCGCCTGCTGACGCCATCGCGGTCGCGCCGGCCACCTTCAACACGATCAACAAGTGGGCCGCCGGTATCTCCGACACCCTAGCGCTGGCCATCCTTTGTGAGGCGTACGGTCTCGGCATCCGCACCGTGGCCCTCCCGTATCTGAACTCCGCCCAGGCCGCCCATCCCGCGTACCGCCAGAGCGTGGAGCGGCTACGTGAGATGGGCGTCCTGATCGGCTCGTACGAACCTCACCAGCCGAAGGCCGGCGGTGGGGCGGACCGGTTCCTCTGGGAGGAGGCGTTGGAGCTGCTCACACCAAGGCTGGCCGCGCGGCCAGTTATGGGGTGAGCCGGTTCGGCCCGCGGAAGAGGAAGCTGGCCTCGCGGATGGAGTCCAGGCCGAGCAGCACCATCAGCACCCGTCCGAGGCCCATGCCGAGCCCGCCATGGGGCGGGCACCCGTACCGGAACGCGTTCAAGTAGTCCCGCATCGGCTCGGGGCTCATGCCCTTCTCGGCGGCCTGCTCCAGCAGCACGTCATACCGGTGCTCGCGCTGTGCACCGGTGGTGACCTCCAGCCCCCTCCACAGCAGGTCGAAGCTGAGCGTCACGCTCGGGTCGCCGGCCGGCCGCATGTGGTAGAAGGGCCGGATGCCAGCCGGGTAGTGCGTGATGAACACGAACTCGTGGCCGGTGGCCTGCTGGATGTGGGCGCTAATGCTCCGTTCACCCTCAGGGTCCAGGTCCTCCTTGGCCCCTGCCCGGTCCCAGCCGCTCTCGCGCAGGATCTTCTGCGCTTCGGCCATGGTGACGCGGGGGAAGGGCGTCGTGGGCACGGTGACCTCGACACCGAAGCGCTCGGCGATCGCCCCGCCGTGCGCGTCCGCGACCTTGGCGATCGCGTGGGTGAGCATGTGTTCCTCGAACGCCATCACGTCCTCGACGCCGTCGATCCAGGCCAGCTCCACGTCGACGCCCGTGAACTCGGTGGCGTGCCGGGAGGTGAACGACGGCTCGGCGCGGAAGACCGGTCCGATCTCGAAGACCCTGTCGACGCCGCCCGAGATCGCCATCTGCTTGAAGAACTGCGGTGACTGCGCCAGGTAGGCGCTGCCGCCGAAGTAGCCGAGCTTGAAGACCTCGGCGCCCGACTCTGAGGCGGTGCCCATGAGCTTGGGGGTGTGCATCTCGGTGGCGCCCTGCGCGTAGGCGTACTCGCGCATGCCCTGTTCCAGGGTGGTCTGCACAGCGAACATCAGCTGGGTGGCGGGACGGCGGCGCACGTCCAGGAAGCGCCAGTCCATCCGCTGCTCCATGCCGGTGTGCTCGTCGATCGGCAGCGGCGTGGCGGCCGGGTTCAGGACCTCAACCGCCTCGGGGACGATTTCCAGGCCGCCGAGCTTGACCTGGGCGGCGGCGACGACGCGGCCGGTGATCTTGACTGCGGATTCGGGGGTGAGGGCTTCGAGTCGGGTCTCCACCGGCCCGTCGTCGCGCTTGTGGGTCACCTGCACCATGCCGGTGCTGTCGCGCACGATGACGAACTGCATAGTGCTCTGCAGGCGGAGGGTGTTCACCCATCCGTAGACAGAAACGGTAGAGCCGACGTGTTCTCGAAGGTCGGAGACGCGTACGCGGCTGTGGATCATTCGGGTCCTCCGAAGGACGTCGTCATGATCCCTTGGGAGTGCGGGCGAGAAGGGCAACTCGCGGTACCACCGCACTTTCGCCGCCACGCGGTGGCGGCCTCATTTCGGCCCGGTGACGGGGGCCGGCCGGCGGGGCATTGGACCACCGGGTGGGGTCGTTCCTCCCCGCGCTCGGGAGGGTCTTCACCACAGGGCACGAGACCGCCTTCGCAGCTTCCGGCGGCTCTCTTGGCTCGTGTGATCCGTGGCTACTCGTCTCCGTCGACGCGTTGCTGTGCAGGGTACGGAGCGGGTGGCGGCGATGGCAATCAAGAACCTGCCCTGAGCAGGTCCCGTACGGCTGGCCGCGGCCGTCGATGCCAACGGTGGTTTCCGTCTCGACGACGGCCGAACCAGAGTTCAGCCGCCGCCGACATTCCGTACGGCAGGCGCTCGGCGAGGTCGTGATCGGGGGACTTGAAGGTGATGAGCTGTACCTCAAGGCGGGCCGCAAGGTCGTCCATATAGGCGTCTGAGGTCAGACGCAGCGCCGACTCACCTGCGTGAGTCGGCGCCGTTTCCGTTTGCCCTCGATGGGTGGCAGGTGCGTTGTCAGGGCGCCTTTCGATGGTCATGCGGGGGGACGGCACTTCCGATCGGTGTCGACCCGAGCGAGATCATCGATGCGACGCCGGGAGTGCTCGCACGCTTCACGAAGCCCATCCGTGCCCCAGGGCGAGTCGGCCGGCTTGATGTGCGTCGCGCTGCTCGGTGATCCAGCGCTCGACCTGGCCTATGGAGTTCGCCACGGGTTGGTCCGTGGTGTCGAGCAGTTGAGTGCGCCAGCGGGGATCACTGGCGTGCCAGCTGGTCCAGCGGTGCCAGACCATCTCAGGCGAGCTGTTGTCGATGATGACGTCGGGCCGGTGGCGGGGGTCGAGAGCGTGCTGCCGGTGCCATGTGGCCCAGCCGAGGAAGGCGTCCACGGCCGGCGTGTCCCACCGGCCGGGGTCACGTGCGGCAAGACGAGCGCGCCGGACATCGTCGGCGACATCGACCAGGCATACGGCGATGCCATCGAGAAGTGGAGCGGAGGGCACGGCGAGGACTTCCCCCAAGGGAGACTGCCCGGTGAGCAACAGGTCGATGCCGCGCTCCTGGTACTCCAGCGCGCGTCGCACCCACATCTCGGTCATGCGGTGGCGCCAGTGCAGGTCGGCGCCCGCCGGCACACCGAGTTCATCGAAGTCGTGCACGACGATGTACGGGAGCCTGCTGGCGGTGGCGTAGGCGAGCGTCGTCTTGCCCGAGCAGCTCGACCCGGTGAGCTTGAACAACATCGCCCCACAGTGCCAGCGTCTCAGCGCCTCTCTCGACCCATTTCTGCTCGCCCACTACCTCGGCCGGACCAAGCGAGCGAGCGGGTGCGAGGCCAGGTCGGGGGCTTGTGCCCAATATCGGCGATCACTCGATCGGCAGAGGTAGGTCGTCGGCCAGCAGACGCTCGTGAAGTTCACCGAGAGCCGTGCGGTTGCTGTCGAACCGCAGTGCCTCGACAGCCGCGTCGTAGTCCAGCCATTGGACATCGGTGTGCTCGTCGGAGATCTTGATCCCGACGCTGGTCAGGTCGATCGCAAAAGAGTATTCCGGTACGACGTAGGTCCCGACAGGCCAGTTGACGCGATCAGCGAAAAACTGGGCCCGGATGCTGGCCATGGTCTGCAGCGGGTAGAGCCGGACTGGCCGGTCGAGGCCAAGTTCCTCACGAGCCTCACGTACGGCAGCCTGCTGCGGCGTCTCGCCGACCTCACCGCCCCCGGCTACTGCCTGCCAGACGTTCATATCCATGCGTCGCAGCACAGCGAATTCGACCTGGTCGCCAACTCGGCGGAAGGGAACGACAAGGACCTGAAAGGGGGCGCGAGACATTATCGCTCCTTGAGGAGAGACCCGGCCAGGTCGCGGGCCCAAATGGTCAGATCCATGCTCGGCAGACTATGACGTCCGGCGCGGAGGCCGAGCGGTGATCGGCCGGACGTCCCGGGACGTCCTCCGCTTCGATCCTCGCCTGCGATGGCATACGGCATCCTCTCCGGGACGAGCAGCGCGGGGGTCAGCGCTCGGGCTTGGGGGATCGCTGTGTCAGCGCGGCGGCGGCCTCGTCGAGGGTGACCTTCTCGTGCAGAAGGGCGGAGATCACTTCCGCAATCGGCATCTCAACGCCGTGGGCATGAGCCAGGGCGAGAATCGCCTCAGCGGATTTGACGCCCTCGGTGGTCTGCCGGGTGGCGGCCGTCGCCTGTTCGACGCTCAGGCCGTGGCCGAGGTGGGCGCCGAAGGTGCGGTTGCGGGAGAGCGGGGACGAGCAGGTGGCCACCAGGTCGCCGAGGCCGGCCAGACCGGCGAGGGTGGCCGGGTGGGCGCCCATGGCCACAGCCAGCCGGGTGGTCTCCGCCAGCCCGCGCGTGATGAGCATAGCTGCAGCGTTGTCGCCGAGGCCCATGCCCGAGGCGATGCCGACTGCCAAAGCGATGACATTCTTCACGGCGCCGCCCAGCTCGCAGCCGATGATGTCGGTGCTGGTGTAGGGCCGGAAGTAGGGGGTGCGGCACGCCTGCTGGAAGCGGCGGGCGGCGTCCTCGTCGGGGCAGGCGACGGTGGCGGCGGCGGGCTGGCCGTCAATGATCTCGCGGGCGAGGTTCGGGCCCGACAGCGTCGCGACCCGGTCCGCGCTCACCCCGGTCACCTCGGTAATGACCTGACTCGCTCGTTCCCCGCTGCCCAGTTCGATGCCCTTCATCAGCGACACGATCACGGTGTCGGGCCCGATGTAGGGTGCCCACGTGGCGAGGTTGGTCCGCAAGGATTGCGCGGGGATGGAGAGCACGAGGTAGTCAGCGCCGTCCAGCGCGGCGGCCGGGTCTGTTGTGGCCGTCAGGGAGGCGGGCAGCTCGACGTCCGCGAAGTAGCCAGGGTTGCGGTGGCTGGTGTTGATCGTGTCGGCGATCTCGCGGCGACGGGCGTGCACGATGACGTTGGTGCCGGCGTCGGCCAGGATCTTGGCGACTGCGGTACCCCAGGACCCGGCCGAGAACACCGCCGCACGGGGGGAACGGTGCTGGCTCACTCGGGGTCCCTTCGCTGGGCACGGGCCCGTCACCGGGGTGGCCGGGCTCGGACATCCTATGTGCGGCATGATCGAGGGGCCGGAACCTCGGCCTCAAGTGCGTTGCTCAGCCGCGTAAGCCGCGGTGGGATCGCTGAGGTACTGCCGGGACGGCATCGAGCGGATGGAACGCAGCGGGAGCTTTCACGGCGCGTAGTCCATGTCGTGGAGTATCACCGCTCCCACAGGAGTTCTGCGTCCTTGCCCAGGACCTTTGTTAGAGGCTGGGCCCCGGCGGCGACGTCCTGAGAGTGCGCCCAGAGCTGCGGCAGAGGCCCAACGAGAAGAGACTCGGCCAGATCCCATGCAGTGAGATCCGTGCTGAGCAGGCTGCGACGTACGGCGACGGCAGTCGGGCGGTGATCAGCCAGACGTCCCAGGATGTCTTATGGGCGTCCGCGAAAGTGGCTTCGTGCACGATAAGTTGCTCCGCTCTGAGGCCACCCCACGGAGAACAACAGCGGGGCGCTCAGCAGCGAGCGAGCCCCGGTCGGAGCCTTCAGCCCACGGCAGACGAGAAAGAGCCCCAACGGACTGGAACCTCCATCGGGATCATGTCAACGTACAACGACCCAGAAACCCCAGATCAGTGATAGGTGCGGGCTTCCGGGCCGACCGTCGTACGGGCCGGCCGCCACGGCAGTCCAGAGAGCCTGATCTGTTCGATCCGGGGACCCAATGCGCCCAAGGAGATACACCTGTCGAATCCCGCAATCCGATCCGCCCGCTTCACTGCCCCCATCCTCTTGGTGCTCGGCGCCATGAACGCCTGGACCGCTCAGGAGCGGGAGGACTACGGCGCCCTATCCACGGCGCTGTGCCTTTGTGTATGCGCGGCAGGGCTGTTCGGTGAGGACGTACTGCAACGCGACTTCCGTCGTGACCGAGCTGTTCTCGCGCATGTCGCGGTCCACCCCGGTGCGGCCACGCGGCACGTTGCCTGCGCCCTCGGTGCCCGTGAGCGAGTTGTGCAGCGCAGCCTCAGCCGACTCACCGAGGAGGGGCTCCTCATGCTGGAAACGGACGGAGCCACATCCGCCCTCCGCGTGTACCGGTGGCTCGCTGACGGCACGTTCCTGCCAGCCCGCGGTGCGATATATAGCCGACGATCCCCGGTTAGCGAAACCGGGGATCGTGGCGACTATTGATGGTGTTCGCTCTGGCTGCTTGGCGGTGGACATGAAGCGAACAGCCCTCTGGGTGCCCTAGCTGTGGCTGGCACCTGGTAACCCGCCCGGACCAACCTCACGATCACGAAGGACCCCAAGCCTGATCCACGCACCCCCGCTCATTGCAGTCCGTCTCCATTTCTGCACCACCTTGTAAGGAATCCTGCATGCGCCTTTCCGGGATACCCCATGCCCAAAAACATAAGGGCGATGAGCTAATGACTGTTCCAGAGATCCTGGACGCGCTAAAAGGGACGTCCCGACGGACCTTTTACAGGTGGCGAGAAATGGGCACCGGCCCTGCTGCCTTGAAGCTCCCGAACGGGGAGTTGCGTGTATGGCGGAGCGTGTTCATGGAATGGCTGCAAGAAAGAGAGGAAAACGCAGCTTGAAGACCAGTGACGTTCGAATATGGGGTGTCCGGCCCAAGCGGCGCCAAGGCAAAGATGCCTACGAGTTGCGCTGGAGTGTGGGAGGACGCCCATTCTCGCGTACACGGCGCACGCAAGGTCTCGCCAACAAACTGCGTTCACAGCTGGCCATGGCCCAGGAGGCCGGCGAGCTGTTCGACGATGAGACAGGCTTTCCTCCTTCTATGGAAGAAAAGCCGCCTGCTCTCACTTGGTATGCCTTCGCGCTGGAATACCTGCGCATGAAGTGGCCGCACGCGGCACCCAATTATCGGGATGACATCAGCGAAGGCTTGACCGCAGTCACTAAGGCGCTTATGCCTAAGAGACCGGGTCGTCCGGCGGATATAGCCATGCAGCGGGCCTTGCGGGACTGGGCATTCGTCCTTCCCGGTCCAGGTGAGCGCGATGTTCCGCCAGAGGCGCGAGTTGCCATCGACTGGGTGGCGGAGAATTCTCCCCCGCTTTCCGACCTCGCTCAGCCTGCGGTCATGCGTGGCGTGCTGGACGCACTCAAACTGAAACTTGACGGCAAAGCGGCTGCGGGTGAAACGGTCAAGCGCAAGCGCAAGATCCTCGTCAATGCCCTCAACTACGCCACGGAGCGCGGCGAGTTCGAGGACAACCCGGTCCATGCCGTCCCTTGGGAGACACCGGCGAGGATTGTGCCTGTCGACCCCAGGGTCGTGGCCAATCCGAAGCAGGCCAGCAACCTGATCGACGCCGTCTCCTACATCGGCGGCTACGACCGGGCCAGGGGCAGACGCCTGGTCGGGATGTTCGCCGGCATGTACTACGCCGGAATGCGTCCGGCCGAGACCGTTGGCGTCGCGATCCAGGATTGCCACCTACCCAAGGAGGGCTGGGGCGTGGCGAACCTCCACCGGACCCGGCCGACGGCAGGGAAAAAGTGGACCAAGACGGGTGAGGTGCACGACGACCGCGGACTGAAGAACCGCGATCCCAGAGTCGTGCGGCCGACGCCGCTGCCGCCCGGGCTCGTGGCAATCTGGCAGGACAGCATCGACACCTTCGGCACAGCCGACGACGGCAGACTCTTCTTCAACGAGCGCGGCGGGCTCGTCGGCTCCTCGACCTACTCGCGTGTCTGGGCGGAGGCCCGCGAGTTCGGCCTGCCGCCGGAACTCGTCGCGAGCCCTCTTGCCGACCGCCCGTACGACCTGCGCCACTCAGCGCTGTCCACGTGGCTGAATGCCGGCGTCGATCCGACGGAGGTCGCCGAGCGGGCCGGCAACACCGTGGAGGTGCTACTGGCTCGATATGCGAAGTGTCTGCACGGACGGCACGCCGTGGCCAACAAACGAATTGAGGATCTGCTGCTCGAATACGAGTGACGATGATCACACCGAACGCCCCGAGGTGCACACCTCGGGGCGTTTCTTATGTGGCGGATTGACTGATTTGTGGCCCGATGTCCGAACCCACAAATAGCCCACAGCGCGTGTCCTACGGCAGCTTTCGCTGACGCTCGGCTGCGCATGGCTGCAGTCGTTCCGAATTGGCATCTGCGCTGGTCAGGTGGCATTTTAGCCCTCTGACCTGCAGTGCCCCCGGCAGGATTCGAACCTGCGCACACGGCTCCGGAGGCCGTTGCTCTATCCCCTGAGCTACGGGGGCGTGTCGGGCGGGAGCTGCTTGCTCCTGGCGACGGACAGAACACTACCAGCTCCCTCGGGGTGTTCATGAACGGGTTTACGTGGGGCAGGGAGGGGTGGGTGTCGCCCGCAGGGGGTGGAAGTGGGGAAAACCCGGACGCGGTGGCCGGTGTCGACCTACTCTCGAGTTGTGCCAGGCGCGTCGGGTCGGGTGCTTGTTGTGGACGACAACAAGGTCATCCGGCAGCTGATCAGGGTCAATCTCGAGCTTGAGGGTCTCGAGGTCGTGACCGCCTCCGATGGTGCCGAGTGTCTGGAAGTCGTTCATCAGGTGCGGCCCGACGTCGTGACGCTCGACGTCGTCATGCCCCGCCTGGACGGCCTTCGGACCGCCGCTCGGCTGCGTTCCGATTCGCGGACGCGTGATCTTCCCCTCGCGATCATCAGCGCGTGTACCCCGTACGAGGTCGAGGCCGGCCTCGAAGTCGGCGTCGACGCCTTCCTCGCCAAGCCCTTCGAACCCCTTGAACTCGTCACTGTCGTACGGCGGTTGCTGGACGGGAAGCGGCGGGAGAGCGTCCGTGGGGGCGAGGGTGGGGGAGCGGTTGGGCTCGGGCTCGGGACCGTTCTCGGCGCCGGGGGAGGCGTGGGAGCCGGGCAGGGGAGCGGAGGGCCCGGCTCGGAGTAGGGGAGCGTGGTGTTCCCGCGTTTCCTCTTCGGTCGTTCGCCCTCGACCGTCCACGTCCCGCGTCCACATCCCGGGACCTCGCCAAACCGGCTCGCCTACCCACCCCCCTCCTCCCATACGCTTGTCCCCGTGACCCCCGTCGAGCTCTCCCGCACCGTGCTGCATGCGGTACGTCGTGCTGTCGACGCCGGAGAGCTGAGCGTGACCGTTCCGGCGCGGGCGGTCGTCGCTCCGCCGAAGCCCGGGGGGGCCGGGGACTACGCCACGAACATCGCCCTGCAGCTGGCCCGCCCCGCCGGACAGCCCGCCCTGCGGGTCGCCGAGGTGCTGAGGACTTATCTGGCCTCCGCGGACGGTGTCACCGGCGTCGAGGTCACCGGGCCCGGGTTTCTCAACATCAGCCTCGATCGCCCTGCCGCGTCCGCGGGGCTCGTCCGACGGATCCGTCGGGAAGGACTTCGGTACGGGCACGGGGACACCCTCGCGGGGCAGGTGTACGAGCTGCGCGTGCCGTTCGAGGTCCGGGCCGAGGTTCTCGCCGACGCCCTGGCGCGGATCGTCGCCTCACAGGGCGGGCGCGTCGCCACCCATCACCGTGAGCCCGATGGAATTGGCGGCATCGGCGACACCGGTGACAGCCGTGGCGCCTCTCCCGGTCACCACCCTCCGTCCGAGCCCTTCGAGCTCCGGCCCTGCCCCGCCCCCGAGGACCCCACCCCCCTCGGGCTCGACGCCGCCTGCTGGGCGCTGCTCCACCCCGCGCCCCACGACCGCCCCCGCATCACCGCCGATCACCTGGTCCAGCGCGAGAGCAACCCCGTCTTCCGGGTTCGTTACGCACATGCCCGTACCCGGGCCCTCAGCCGTAACGCCGCCGATCTCGGATTCACCGCCGAGGCCGGAGACCTGGAGATGGAGGCACTCCTGCCTCCCCTGCCTCCGCTGGTCCCGCTGCTTCCCCTCCTCGCCGACTACCCCCGCGTTCTCGCCACCGTCGCCGCCCTTCCCCGCCCGGACGGCGTCGCCGCGCCCTCACGTCTCGCGCGGCATCTCGTCGCCGTCGCGGACGCCACACTGCTGCTGCTCCCCGTCGTGCTGCCGCTCGGCGAGGAGAAACCCTCGGCCGCCCACCGCGCCCGGCTCGCGCTCGCCGAAGCCGCCGGGACGGTGCTGGCCGGCGGCCTGTCCCTGCTCGGCATCGACGCACCCGACCATCTCTAGAGAGCCAGTCAGAACATGAGCCGTTCCGCCCACCCCGCCGGGCCCCGTCACGCCGATGTCCTTCCCGAGGGTCACTACTCCGGGCCGCCCAGCGACCTCAACGTCCTGGACCCGAAGGTCTGGGCCCAGACCGTCGGGAGGGACGGTGACGGTGTCGTCACCGTCGGTGGCGTGGACGTCAAGACCCTTGCCGAGCAGTACGGGACTCCCGCCTACGTCCTCGACGAGACCGACTTCCGGGCGCGTGCCCGTGCGTGGCGTGCCGCCTTCGGGAGCGACGCCGACGTGTTCTACGCCGGCAAGGCGTTCCTGTCCCGTGCCGTCGTGAAGTGGCTGCACGAGGAGGGGCTCAATCTCGACGTGTGTTCCGGTGGTGAGCTCGCCACCGCGCTGTCCGCCGGGATGCCCGCCGATCGGATCGCCTTCCACGGGAACAACAAGTCGGTGGAGGAGATCGAGCGGGCCGTCAGCGCCGGGGTCGGGCGGATCGTGCTCGACTCGTTCCAGGAGATCGTGCGGGTCGCCCATGTCGCCGAGTCCCTGGGCAAGCGGCAGCGGGTGCAGATTCGTATCACCGTGGGGGTGGAGGCGCACACCCATGAATTCATCGCCACCGCTCACGAGGATCAGAAGTTCGGGATTCCGCTGGCGGGCGGGCAGGCCGCCGAGGCCGTGCGGCGCGCGCTGAAGCTCGACGGGATCGAGCTCATCGGCATTCACAGCCACATCGGCTCGCAGATCTTCGACATGTCCGGGTTCGAGGTCGCCGCGCACCGGGTCGTCGGGCTGCTCAAGGACGTCCGGGACGAGCACGGCGTCGAACTGCCCGAGATCGATCTGGGGGGTGGGCTCGGCATCGCGTACACCAGCGACGACGATCCCCGTGAGCCGCACGAGATCGCCAAGGCGCTGACCGAGATCGTCACCCGTGAGTGCGAGGCAGCGCGGCTGCGGACGCCGCGGATCTCCGTCGAGCCGGGGCGTGCCATCGTCGGGCCGACCGCCTTCACGCTGTACGAGGTCGGCACCATCAAGCCGCTCGACGGGCTGCGGACGTACGTCTCCGTGGACGGGGGGATGTCGGACAACATCCGTACCGCGCTGTACGACGCCGAGTACAGCGTCGCGCTCGTGTCGCGGACCTCCGACGCCGAGCCGATGCTCGCCCGGGTCGTCGGCAAGCACTGCGAGAGCGGGGACATCGTCGTCAAGGACGCGTTCCTGCCGTCGGACCTGGCACCGGGTGACCTGATCGCCGTACCGGCCACGGGTGCCTACTGCCGGTCCATGGCGAGCAACTACAACCATGTGCTGCGGCCGCCGGTCGTCGCCGTGGCCGACGGGGAGTCGAGGGTCATCGTCCGGCGGGAGACGGAGGAGGACCTTCTGCGGCTCGATGTCGGGTGAGGGAAAAACCGGACGGGAACGAAAACGAAAAAGGGGCGGGAGAATCTTCTGTCTGTTGCCCTTGTGGAAATGAAATACATGTCTCACGATCCGGACCGGGGATAGAAACTCCGGTCCGGTGAGTGAGACTGGTCCAACCGTAGACGGTATGAGGAAACGAGGTCGGATGATGCGTACGCGTCCGCTGAAGGTGGCGCTGCTGGGCTGTGGAGTGGTCGGCTCAGAGGTGGCGCGCATCATGACGACGCACGCCGACGACCTCGCCCAGAGGATCGGCGCCCCGGTGGAGCTCGCCGGGGTCGCCGTGCGGCGGCCCTCGAAGGTGCGCGACGGCATCGACCCGGCCCTCGTCACCACCGACGCCACCGCCCTCGTCAAACGCGGGGACATTGATGTCGTGGTGGAGGTGATCGGGGGGATCGAGCCCGCCCGCAACCTCATCACCACCGCCTTCGCGCACGGCGCGTCCGTCGTCTCCGCCAACAAGGCGCTCCTCGCCCAGGACGGGGCCGCCCTGCACGCCGTCGCCGACGAGCACGGCAAGGACCTGTACTACGAGGCCGCCGTCGCCGGGGCCATTCCTCTCATCCGGCCGCTGCGGGAGTCCCTCGCCGGCGACAAGATCAACCGGGTGATGGGCATCGTCAACGGGACGACCAACTTCATCCTCGACAAGATGGACTCGACCGGGGCCGGGTACCAGGAAGCCCTCGACGAGGCCACCGCCCTCGGGTACGCCGAGGCCGATCCGACCGCCGACGTGGAGGGGTTCGACGCCGCCGCCAAGGCCGCCATCCTCGCCGGGATCGCCTTCCACACGCGCGTGCGGCTCGACGACGTCTACCGCGAGGGGATGACCGAGGTCACCGCGGCCGACTTCGCCTCCGCCAAGAACATGGGCTGCACCATCAAGCTGCTGGCCATCTGCGAGCGGGCAGCGGACGGCGGGTCCGTCACCGCTCGGGTGCATCCCGCGATGATTCCGCTGAGTCATCCGCTGGCCTCCGTGCGCGGCGCGTACAACGCCGTGTTCGTGGAGTCCGACGCGGCCGGTCAGCTGATGTTCTACGGCCCCGGCGCCGGCGGTGCCCCCACCGCCTCCGCCGTGCTCGGCGACCTCGTCGCCGTCTGCCGCAACCGGCTCAGCGGGGCAACGGGGCCCGGCGAGTCGGCGTACGCCGCCCTGCCCGTGTCGCCGATGGGTGACGTCGTCACGCGCTACCACATCAGCCTGGACGTGGCCGACAAACCGGGCGTGCTCGCCCAGGTGGCCACCGTCTTCGCCGAGGGCGGCGTATCCATCGATACGGTTCGCCAGCAGGGCAAGGACGGCGAGGCCTCCCTCGTCGTCGTCACCCACCGCGCGTCCGACGCCTCCCTCACCGGGACCGTCGAGGCGCTGCGCAAGCTCGACACCGTGCGGGGTGTCGCCAGCATCATGCGGGTTGAAGGAGAGTAACCAGCAATGACCCACCAGTGGCGCGGAATCATCGAGGAATACCGGGATCGGCTGCCGGTGTCCGACAGCACCCCAGTGGTGACGCTCCGCGAGGGCGGCACGCCCCTCGTGCCCGCGCAGGTGCTCTCCGAGCGCACGGGCTGCGAGGTCCACCTCAAGGTGGAGGGCGCCAACCCGACCGGGTCCTTCAAGGACCGCGGCATGACCATGGCCATCAGCAAGGCCAAGGAGGAAGGCGCCCGGGCGGTCATCTGTGCCTCCACGGGCAACACCTCCGCCTCCGCCGCCGCCTACGCCGTCCGCGCGGGCATGGTGTCCGCCGTGCTCGTGCCGCAGGGCAAGATCGCGCTCGGCAAGATGGGGCAGGCCCTCGTCCACGGAGCGCAGATCCTCCAGGTCGACGGAAACTTCGACGACTGCCTCACACTCGCCCGTGAGCTGAGCGACAACTACCCTGTCGCGCTGGTCAATTCGGTCAACCCGGTGCGCATCGAGGGGCAGAAGACCGCCGCCTTCGAGATCGTGGACATGCTGGGCGACGCCCCGGACATCCATGTCCTGCCGGTCGGCAACGCGGGCAACATCACCGCGTACTGGAAGGGCTACAAGGAGTACGCCGGCGACGGCATCGCCTCGAAGACGCCCCGGATGTGGGGCTTCCAGGCCTCCGGCTCGGCGCCGATCGTGCGCGGCGAGGTCGTCAAGGACCCGTCCACCCTCGCCACCGCGATCCGGATCGGCAACCCCGCGTCCTGGCAGTACGCGCTGGCCGCACGGGACGAGTCGGGCGGCATCATCGACGAGGTGACGGACCGTGAGATCCTGCGCGCCTACCGGCTGTTGGCCGCGCAGGAGGGTGTCTTCGTCGAGCCCGCGTCCGCCGCGTCCGTCGCCGGTCTGCTGAAGGCCGCCGAGCGTGGCGACGTCGACCCGGGGCAGCGGATCGTCTGCACGGTCACCGGCAACGGCCTCAAGGACCCGGGCTGGGCCACCGAGGGCGCCCCGCGTCCGGTGGTCGTCCCCGTCGACGCGGCCGCGGCAGCGGCCCGCCTGGGTCTCGCGTAACACCCTCGTCGCCGGGTTGACCCCGCAGTCGCCGAGTTGACCCCGCAGTCGCGGGGATAACCCCGGAGTCGCGGGGATAACCCTGGAAGGGATGCACAGGGGGCTTACGACACGCATCGTGCGCCTCCTGTGCGCCCTATGTCGCCGCAGAACCTTCCTTCGATAGGCTGTACTGAACCCGCCCGCCGCATATGCCGCAGCGCAGCGCCGCGTCGCCCTCGCGGCCCAGGGTCGTCACATGTCTATCGAATGTCATTCGACAGTCACGCAGCTCAAGGAGAGTCATCGAGAGATGGCCGGTCCCGCCTTCCGCGCCGCCCCCGTCCGGGTGCGCGTTCCCGCCACCAGCGCCAACCTCGGCCCGGGCTTCGACGCCTTCGGTCTCTCGCTGGGGCTCTACGACGACGTAGTCGTCCGGGTGGCCGACTCCGGGCTGCACATCGACATCGCGGGCGAGGGCAGCGAGACGCTCCCGCGTGACGAGAAGCACCTCCTCGTCCGCTCCCTGCGCACCGCCTTCGACGTCCTGGGCGGCCAGCCGCGCGGCCTGGAGATCGTCTGCGCCAACCGCATCCCGCACGGCCGGGGCCTCGGCTCCTCCTCCGCCGCGATCTGCGCCGGCATCGTCGCCGCACGCGCGGTGACCATAGGCGGCGAAAGCAAGCTCGACGACGCCGGACTGCTCGAGCTCGCGACCGAGATCGAGGGGCACCCGGACAACGTCGCCGCCTGTCTGCTCGGCGGATTCACCCTGTCCTGGATGGAGGCCGGCGCCGCGCGGGCGATCAGGATGGAGCCCGCCGATTCCATCGTTCCGGTGGTTTTCGTACCCGGAAAGCCGGTACTGACCGAGACGGCGCGCGGACTGCTCCCGCGTTCCGTGCCGCATGTCGACGCCGCCGCCAACGCGGGCCGTGCCGCGCTGCTCGTCGAGGCCCTCACCCGGCGCCCCGAGCTGCTGCTGCCCGCCACCGAGGACCGACTGCACCAGGAGTACCGCGCCCCGGCCATGCCGGAGAGCGCTGCCCTGGTGGAGCGCCTGCGCGCCGACGGGATCCCCGCGGTGATCTCCGGGGCCGGACCGACCGTGATGGCACTGGCCGACGCCGACACGGCCGACAAGGTCGAGGCCCTGGCGGGCGCGGAATGGGCCGCGAACCGCCTGGCCCTGGATGTGCAGGGAGCGAGCGTTCTGCCGCTCGCACCTGCTGGTGAAACGCACTCCGGCGACATTTAGTGCACGGTTGCCGGATTTCGAGAGGGGGAATGTTTGTTGGATCCGGTAGTGTTAACCTCAAGTCTGCACCCGACCCCACCATGGCGAGGTGCTTCACGTCCCCGTCCGGGACAGACATTCTTCCGGGAGCTCCCCAAGCCGCACTGCGCTCCGTACGTCGTATCTGGGCAGTACGCCGTACATCGGCGCTGAGCGGTCCGCAGGTGGGGGTCCCCCCGCTGGGGGAGCTCCGGAATCGGTGCTACCACGCCACGTGACACTGGGTGTCACGGTTCGTCGGGGAAGCGCCATCACCAGCAAATCTCTCTTCCGCCGTTGTGGCGGACCACCGCCCCGGCTTCGCCAGATCAAGGACCGAAGCCGGACAGCACAACCGGTCGCCGAGCCAGACAGGCCGACGTCCGCTCCAGGGAAGGACCCTTCGTGAGCGACACCACCGATCTGATGGGCGCACGTGTCGAGGAGACCGCTGCCGCGCCCGCCACGGACGCCTCCGCGCCTGCCACCGGTGCCGGCTCGCGGCGGCGCCGCGGTACCGGCCTCGAGGGCATGGTGCTGGCCGAGCTGCAGCAGGTCGCATCCGGCCTCGGTATCAGGGGCACCGCGCGGATGCGCAAGAGCCAGCTGATCGAGGTCATCAAGGAGGCGCAGGCCGCCGGAGGCTCCGCCCCGGCGAAGGCCGACGCTCCGGCCGCCGAGACGAAGCCCAAGCGCCGCGCCGCCTCCAAGGCCCGCGCCGGCGAGGACGCCGCCGAGAAGAAGGCGGACGCCGCCCCCAAGGCCGAGGCCGCCGCCGAGAAGGCCGTGGCCCAGCAGCAGATCGAGATCCCCGGCCAGCCGGCCAGCAACGACGCTCCCGTCGAGCGCCGCCGTCGCCGCGCCACCGCCGAGGCGGGCAGCCCGACGGCCACCGGCGCCGAGACCGTCGTCGCCGAGGCCAAGGCCGAGCCCAAGGCCGAGACGCCCGCGCAGCCGCAGGCCGAGGCCAGGGCCGCCGAGGTCGGCGAGGCCGACGGACGCCGTCAGGGCCGCCGTGAGCGCGGCGACCGCGATCGTGACCGCGACCGCGGCCGTGACCGTGACCGCCGTGGCGGCAAGGGCGACGAGCAGCAGGGCGGCCAGCAGCAGCGCGGTCAGCAGACCCAGCAGCAGAGCCGCCAGGACCGGGGCGCCGGTCCGCAGGACGACGACGACTTCGAGGGCGGCCGCCGTGGCCGTCGTGGCCGCTACCGGGACCGCCGTGGCCGTCGTGGGCGTGACGAGATCGGCGCCCCCGAGCCGCAGCTCGCCGACGACGACGTCCTGATCCCCGTCGCGGGCATTCTCGACATCCTCGACAACTACGCGTTCATCCGGACCTCCGGCTACCTGCCCGGCCCGAACGACGTGTACGTCTCCCTCGCCCAGGTCCGCAAGAACGGCCTGCGCAAGGGTGACCACCTCACCGGCGCGGTGCGCCAGCCGAAGGAAGGCGAGCGCCGCGAGAAGTTCAACGCGCTCGTCCGCCTCGACTCCGTCAACGGCATGGCGCCCGAACACGGCCGTGGCCGCCCGGAGTTCAACAAGCTGACCCCGCTCTACCCGCAGGACCGCCTCCGTCTGGAGACGGACCCGGGCATCCTCACCACCCGCATCATCGACCTCGTCGCGCCGATCGGTAAGGGCCAGCGCGGTCTGATCGTGGCCCCGCCGAAGACCGGCAAGACCATGATCATGCAGGCGATCGCCAACGCGATCACGCACAACAACCCCGAGTGCCACCTGATGGTCGTCCTCGTCGACGAGCGTCCGGAAGAGGTCACCGACATGCAGCGGTCGGTCAAGGGCGAGGTCATCTCCTCGACCTTCGACCGCCCGGCCGAGGACCACACCACGGTCGCCGAGCTCGCCATCGAGCGCGCCAAGCGTCTGGTGGAGCTGGGCCACGACGTGGTCGTACTGCTCGACTCGATCACGCGTCTGGGCCGTGCGTACAACCTCGCCGCCCCGGCCTCCGGCCGCATCCTCTCCGGTGGTGTCGACTCGACCGCCCTGTACCCGCCGAAGCGCTTCTTCGGTGCGGCCCGCAACATCGAGGACGGCGGCTCGCTGACCATCCTCGCCACCGCCCTGGTGGACACCGGGTCCCGCATGGACGAGGTCATCTTCGAGGAGTTCAAGGGCACCGGCAACGCCGAGCTCAAGCTCGACCGGAAGCTCGCCGACAAGCGCATCTTCCCGGCGGTGGACGTCGACGCGTCCGGCACCCGCAAGGAGGAGATCCTGCTCGGTGCCGAGGAGCTGGGCATCGTGTGGAAGCTGCGCCGGGTGCTGCACGCGCTCGACCAGCAGCAGGCGATCGAGCTGCTTCTCGACAAGATGAAGCAGACCAAGTCGAACGTCGAGTTCCTGATGCAGATCCAGAAGACGACGCCGACCCCCGGCAACGGAGACTGACGTCAGTCTTCGAGGAGGGCCACCCCCGTTGCGAGGGTGGCCCTCTTCGCTGTCTGTGGCTCGGTGTACGATCACGCTCTTCGGTCACTTTTTCGACCTCTGAACTTCTGATCCCGAGGGGGGACTTACGTGGGTAAAGCCATGTCCGGGGACGGCCGGCACAGACGTCGGATACGGATCGCCCTGCCCGCCGCGGTGGCCGGTGTGGCCGCCGTCGCCGCCGCGCTGATGACCACGTCGGCCGGCGCCGCGACCGCGCTGCCGGAGCCGACGACCAAGCCCGCCATCCAGACGGCGTCGCTCGCCGAGCTGCAGGCCCGGGTCGCCGGCGCGGCCGCCGGTGACGACACCGCGGGGGAGACGACCAGCAAGTCGTCCCTGAGCGCGAGCACCAGCAGCGGCACCGTCGACCCGAAGATCATCGGTGGTACGACCACGACGATCACCTCGGCGCCATGGATGGCCCAGCTCTGGTACTACGACGACAAGGGCACCACCGACACGGCCGACGACCTGGGCTTCTTCTGCGGCGGCGCCGTCGTCGCCCCGACGAAGATCCTGACGGCCGCGCACTGCGCCAAGGGCTACAGCTGGGCCAAGCACGGCGCGGTCGTGACCGGCACCGCGAATCTGCCCGACGACTCGGGCAACACCGACGGCACGGTCTCGCTGCCGCTGCGTCAGTGGACCCACTCCTCGTACAGCTCGACGACCATCGACAACGACATCGCGGTCATCACCCTGGCCGCTCCCGTCAAGGCGACGCCGATCCGCATGGCGACGGCCGCTGACACCACCTCGTACACCGCCGGGACCAGTGCGAAGGTCTACGGCTGGGGCCGCACCAGCTCCACCACCCAGGACATCTCCGACACGCTGAAGACGGCCACGCTGCCGATCCAGTCGGACACCACCTGCGCCAACTACTACGGCACCGACTTCGTCAAGGGCCACATGGTCTGCGCGGGCAACCCCGCCACCGGCAGCGACGAGGGCACCACCTCCGCCTGCAACGGCGACTCCGGTGGCCCGCTGGTCGTCAACAACCGCATCGTCGGTGTCGTCTCCTGGGGTGTCGTGGACTGCGTCGAGCAGGGCGCCTACAGCGTCTTCTCGAAGGTGAAGACGTACGTCGGCGCCGCCTACGCGCAGGTCGACGACGCCAGCATGAGCTACACCGACGCCAAGGCCGACCTCTTCGTGCGCAACGCCTCCACGAAGACCGCCTACGAGAAGGACTCCAAGGGCACGTCCTTCGGCGCCCGGCAGAGCCTCGGCAACTGGGGTGCCGTCAACCTCGTCCTCCAGGCCGACCTCGACCGGGACAGCGTCCAGGACCTCGTGTACCGCGTCGCCGCCACCGGCGACGTCTACTGGCTGCACTACGTGTGGTCCACCGAGTCGTGGTCCGAGAAGCAGATCTTCGACAACTGGAAGACCCGCACCCGTATCCTCACCCCCGGCGACCTGACCGGCGACTACCTGCCCGACCTGGTCTCCGTGGACTCCAGCGGCAAGGCGTGGCTCTACCCGGGCAAGGGCAACGGCTCCTTCTCGTCCCGCGTGCAGATCGGCACCGGCACGGGCTGGAACCAGTACAACCTCCTGCGCGGCAAGGGTGACTTCAACGGCGACGGCCTGGCCGACATGATCGCCCGCAACAAGAGCACCGGCGCGATCTACCTCTACAAGGGCACCGGCAAGGCCTCGAGCCCGTTCTCCGCCCGCGTCAAGGTCCGCACCTGGAGCAACACCACGTACAACGCCTTCGACGCCATCGGTGACATCACCGGCGACGGCAAGGCCGACTTCCTGGCCCGTACGCCCGGCGGCACGCTCTATCTGTACAAGGGCACCGGAAAGGCCACGAGCGAGATCTTTGCCACAAGGATCTCGGTCGGTACCGATTTCAAGCAATACGACATCTTCGGCTGAAGTCGCAGGTGAGCGCGGTGCGCCCGCGTTCAACGACTACGCACTGTGCCCGCCTTGCCACAAGGCGGGCACAGTGCGTTGTGCAACCCTTTCTCCCGTTTCCCCGTCTGACCTGGCGGAGCGACGATGGTGAGGTTGTACGAGAACAGAGGAGCACATGTCCGCCGACAGCACGCCGGAGCCCGGCATACCGGGCGAGAACGGCAGCAGCAACGGGCCGCGCCACCGCAGACAGCGGGGCCGGCGCAAGGGGCTGCTGATCACGGCGTGGACGGCCGCCGGCATCGTCGCCCTGGGCGGCACCGGCGCGGGCTACGTGTACTTCAAGCTCAACGGCAACATCAAGAGCGTCGACATCGACCAGGCCCTCGGCACCGACCGGCCCACCAAGGTCGACAACGGCTCGGAGAACATCCTCGTCCTCGGCTCGGACACCCGTTCCGGCTCCAACAAGAAGCTCGGCGGCGGCACCGACGACGGAAGCGCCCGCTCCGACACGGCGATGATCATCCACGTGTACGAGGGCCACAAGCGGGCCAGCGTGGTCTCCATCCCGCGCGACACCCTCATCGACCGGCCGTCCTGCACCGACGCCGAGGGCGTCAAGCACGACGCGGCGAACGGCGTGATGTTCAACTCGGCGTACTCCACGGGCGGCGCGGCCTGTGCCGTGAAGACCGTCGAGTCGATCACCGGCATCCGTATGGACCACTACCTCGAGGTCGACTTCTCCGGCTTCGAGAAGCTGATCGACGAGCTGGGCGGCGTCGAGGTCACCACCACCCGGGCCATCGACGACCCCGACAGCCACCTCAAGCTCAAGGCCGGAACCCACACCCTTGACGGCGAGCAGGCCCTCGGCCTGGTCCGCACCCGGCACGGCGTCGGCGACGGCTCCGACCTCGGCCGCATCCAGCTCCAGCAGGCCTTCATCAAGGCCCTGGTCACCCAGGTCAAGCACATCGGCCTCTTCACCAGCCCGAAGAACCTGTACGACCTCGCGGACACCGCGACGAAGGCGGTCACCACCGACTCCGACCTCGGCTCGGTCAACTCCCTGATGTCCTTCACGAACGGCCTCAAGGGCATCAGCGCGTCCCACATGCACATGGTGACCATGCCGGTGCGGTACGACCCCGACGACCCCAACCGGGTCGTCGTCCTGGAGAAGAAGGCCCAGCAGGTCTGGACGGCCCTGAAGAACGACCAGCCGATCCCGGCGGCGGCGACGACGGGCAACGCGACCGGGGAAGCGGCGGGGGTCGTGACGTCGTAGTCCGGGTGCGGGTGCGTCGTGGTTTCTCGCGCCCACGCGGCGGAGCCGCATATTGATACAGCCCCGCGCCCCTGAGTAGGTCGACTGCAGCTCCTTCAGGGGCGCGGGGAACTGCGCGACAAGCCACGACGCACCCGCACGGAATAGATTGCCGCACCCCCCGGTTTTGGGGGATGGCGCCAGTCCTGGCAGACTGGTACGTCGGCTCCGGTTCACGCGTGTCGTATCCCGCGGCAGCGACCCGGCGCCCTCCCGAAACTAGGAGACACCTTGAAGCGCGACATCCACCCCGAGTACGTCGAGACGCAGGTCAGCTGCACCTGTGGCGCGTCGTTCACCACCCGCAGCACGATCGCGAGCGGCACCATCCGCGCCGACGTCTGCTCCGAGTGCCACCCGTTCTACACGGGCAAGCAGAAGATCCTCGACACCGGTGGCCGTGTGGCCCGCTTCGAGGCCCGCTTCGGCAAGGCTGCCGCCGGCTCCAAGAAGTAGCGAGCCCTCTTTCGCCGGTCCACGGCCGTGCCCCCGCCCGGGGTGCGCCGGGACCGGCGTTTTTGGTCGTTCGCCTTCATCCACGCACCAGCATTTCAGGAGCCCACCATGTTCGAGGCCGTCGAGGAGTTGGTCGGTGAGCACGCCGACCTGGAGAAGAAGCTCGCGGACCCGTCGGTCTTCGCCGACCAGGCCAACGCGCGCAAGCTGAACAAGCGCTACGCCGAGCTCACCCCGATCGTCGCCACATACCGCTCCTGGAAGCAGACCGGCGACGACATCGAGACCGCGCGCGAGTTCGCCGCCGCCGACCCGGACTTCGCCGCCGAGGTCAAGGAGCTGGACAAGCAGCGCGAGGAGCTGACGGAGAAGCTGCGGCTGCTGCTCGTGCCCCGGGACCCGTCCGACGACAAGGACGTCATCCTGGAGATCAAGGCGGGCGCCGGCGGCGACGAGTCGGCCCTCTTCGCGGGGGACCTCCTGCGGATGTATCTCCGGTACGCCGAGCGCGTCGGCTGGAAGACCGAGATCATCGACGCCACCGAGTCCGAACTGGGCGGCTACAAGGACGTCCAGGTCGCCGTGAAGACCAAGGGCGGCCAGGGCGCCACCGAACCCGGTCAGGGCGTGTGGGCGCGGCTGAAGTACGAGGGTGGCGTGCACCGGGTGCAGCGCGTTCCCGCGACCGAGTCCCAGGGGCGTATCCACACCTCCGCCGCCGGTGTCCTCGTGACCCCCGAGGCCGAGGAGGTCGACGTCGAGATCAACCCGAACGACCTGCGCATCGACGTCTACCGCTCCTCCGGGCCCGGCGGGCAGTCCGTCAACACCACCGACTCCGCCGTGCGCATCACGCACATTCCCACCGGAGTCGTCGCCTCCTGCCAGAACGAGAAGAGCCAGTTGCAGAACAAGGAGCAGGCGCTGCGTATCCTGCGCTCCAGGCTCCTCGCCGCGGCGCAGGAGGAGGCGGAGCGGGAGGCCGCCGACGCCCGCCGCAGCCAGGTCCGCACCGTCGACCGCTCCGAGAAGATCCGCACGTACAACTTCCCGGAGAACCGCATCTCGGACCACCGCGTCGGCTTCAAGTCGTACAACCTGGACCAGGTCCTGGACGGCGACCTCGACGCGGTCATCCAGGCCTGCGTCGACGCGGACTCGGCGGCGAAGCTGGCAGCCGCGTAACCACGGCACGGACGAGTACCACCACGGAGGACTTGCGTGAACCTGCTGCTCTCGGAGGTGGCCCAGGCCACCCAGCGGCTGGCCGACGCCGGCGTGCCCTCGCCGCGCAACGACGCGGAGGAGCTCGCCGCGTTCGTGCACGGCGTGAAGCGCGGCGGACTGCACTCCGTGAAGGACTCCGACTTCGACGCCCGCTACTGGGAGGTCATCGCCCGGCGTGAGCAGCGCGAGCCGCTGCAGCACATCACCGGGCGGGCCTACTTCCGCTATCTGGAGCTCCAGGTCGGCCCCGGCGTCTTCGTGCCGCGGCCCGAGACCGAGTCGGTCGTCGGGTGGGCCATAGACGCCGTACGGGCCATGGACGTCGTGGAACCGTGCATCGTCGACCTGTGCACCGGCTCCGGCGCCATCGCGCTCGCCCTCGCCCAGGAGGTGCCGCGCTCCAGCGTGC
Organism: Streptomyces sp. T028; assembly: GCF_048159505.1. Classification (NCBI taxonomy): domain Bacteria; kingdom Bacillati; phylum Actinomycetota; class Actinomycetes; order Kitasatosporales; family Streptomycetaceae; genus Streptomyces; species Streptomyces sp. T028. Next base: position 87,872 of record NZ_JBLRVZ010000004.1, on the reverse strand, counting down.
ACGCCGTGGAGCTGTCCGAGGACGCGCTCGTGTGGACGCGGAAGAACATGGAGGGCTCCCGCGTCGACCTGCGGCAGGGCAACGCCCTGGACGCCTTCCGCGACCTCGACGGGCAGGTCGACCTGGTGGTCTCCAACCCGCCGTACATCCCGCTGACCGAGTGGGAGTACGTCGCCCCCGAGGCGCGGGACTACGACCCCGACATGGCGCTGTTCTCCGGCGAGGACGGCCTCGACCTCATCCGCGGTCTGGAACGGACCGCGCACCGGCTCCTGCGCCCGGGCGGTGTCGTCGTCATCGAGCACGCCGACACCCAGGGCGGCCAGGTGCCGTGGATCTTCACCGAGGAGCTGGGCTGGGCCGACGCGGCCGACCACCCGGACCTCAACAGACGCCCGCGCTTCGCGACCGCCCGCAGGGCGATGCCGTGAACACCGCTCACGTGAACACCGCTCAGACTTCCATCCAGCAGTACGTGCACGAGGAGGCCCGCTAGACATGGCTCGGCGATACGACACCAACGACGCGACCGACCGCGTGACCGGTCTGCGCGAGGCCGCGTCCGCCGTCCGCCGGGGCGAGCTCGTGGTCCTTCCGACCGACACGGTGTACGGCATCGGCGCCGACGCGTTCTCCAAGGAGGCCGTGGGCGATCTGCTGGAGGCCAAGGGCCGGGGCCGCACCATGCCCACCCCCGTCCTCATCGGCTCCCCGAACACCCTGCACGGCCTGGTCACGGACTTCTCCGAGCTGGCCTGGGAGCTGGTCGACGCGTTCTGGCCGGGCGCGCTGACGCTCGTCGCCAAGCACCAGCCGTCCCTGCAGTGGGACCTGGGCGACACCCGGGGCACGGTTGCCGTGCGCATGCCACTGCACCCGGTCGCCATCGAGCTGCTGACCGAGGTCGGCCCCATGGCGGTGTCCTCCGCCAACCTCACGGGTCACCCCGCGCCGGAGAACTGTGACTACGCCCAGGAGATGCTGGGCGACTCCGTCTCCGTCTACCTCGACGGCGGCCCGACCCCCGGCAACGTCCCGTCCTCGATCGTCGACGTCACCCGCGAGATCCCGCTGCTGCTGCGCGAGGGGGCGATCACGGCCGACGAGCTGAGGAAGGTCGTACCCGACCTCGAGGTGGCGAATTGACAGCCCCTGACGCGGGGCGTGGCATAGGCAACGGGGAACGCGCCGCGGAGATCACGACGACCTTCGTCGGACTTCCGCGCGACACCTTCCGCATCCTCCACGTCAGCACCGGCAACGTCTGCCGCTCGCCCATCACCGAGCGGCTGACCCGGCATTTCCTGTGGCAGCGGCTCGGGGTGCTGGGCGGCGGGCTGGTCGTGGAGAGCGCGGGCACCTGGGGCCACGAGGGCGCGCCGATGGAGGCCAACGCGGAGACCGTGCTGGCCGACTTCGGCGCGGACCCCTCCGGCTTCGTCGGCCGGGAACTGCTCGACGAGCACGTCATCATGGCCGACCTCGTCCTGACCGCGACCCGCGACCACCGCGCCCAGGTCATCTCCATGGGGCACTCGGCGGGCCTGCGCACCTTCACCCTCAAGGAGTTCACCCGCCTGGTGAACGCCATCGACCCGGCCACGCTGCCTCCCCTGGAGGAGGGCGTGGTCCGTCGCGCCCGCGCGCTGGTCCGCGCGGCCGCCGCCCTGCGTGGCTGGCTCCTCGCCCCCACCCTGGAGGCGGACGAGGTGTACGACCCCTACGGCGCGCCCCTGCCGTTCTTCCGCTCGATCGGCGACGAGATACATCAGGCCCTGGACCCCGTGGTGACGGCGCTGACCGGGGTGCCGGCGCGGATGTAGGTGACGCGGGCGTTTCTCTAGCCGGCACCCGGCGCTGAGGGCTGTGCCCACCCTCCCCCACTCTCGGCTTCGCTCGAGCGGGGGGACCCCCATCGCCCCAGCGGAACGACTGCCCACAGCCAGTACGCCGGCCAGTACGGGAGCGTCTGGCGCGTCTCGGGCCTACATTGGACGTACGTCACCGTCGACGCCCCCGGAGGCCGTCATGTCGGTCATCCCTGCCCCCGTAGCGGCCGATGTCCTGCGTCGGCAGGATCCCGAGATGGCCGAGATCCTGCTCGGGGAGGCGGCGCGGCAGGCGTCGACGCTGCAGCTGATCGCCGCCGAGAACTTCTGCTCGCCCGCCGTGCTGGCCGCGCTCGGCTCGGCGCTCGCCAACAAGTACGCCGAGGGGTATCCGGGGGCCCGGCACCACGGGGGCTGCGAGATCGTCGACGTCGCCGAGCGGCTCGCCGTGGAGCGGGCGAAGCGGCTGTTCGCGGCCGAGCACGCCAATGTGCAGCCCCATTCCGGGTCGTCCGCCGTGCTCGCCGCGTACGCGGCCCTGCTGCGGCCCGGCGACACCGTCCTCGCCCTCGGGCTGCCCTACGGCGGGCACCTCACCCACGGCTCGCCCGCGAACTTCTCCGGGCGCTGGTTCGACTTCGTGCCGTACGGCGTGGACGCCGAGACCGGGCTCATCGACCACCAGCAGGTGCGGACGCTGGCCCGCAGCCATCGGCCCAAGGCGATCGTGTGCGGCTCCATCGCCTACCCGCGCCACATCGACTACGCCTACTTCCGGGCCGTGGCCGACGAGGTCGGTGCCTATCTCATCGCCGACGCCGCCCACCCCATCGGGCTGGTCGCCGGGGGAGCGGCGCCCTCTCCGGTGCCGTACGCCGACATCGTCTGCGCCACCACCCACAAGGTGCTGCGGGGCCCGCGCGGCGGGATGCTGCTGTGCGGGAGCGACCTCGCGGAGCGGGTCGACCGGGCCGTGTTCCCGTTCACCCAGGCCGGAGCGCAGATGCACACGATCGCCGCGAAGGCGGTCGCGTTCGGCGAGGCGTCGACCGAGGCGTTCGCGGCGTACGCCCATCAGGTGATCGCCAACGCGAAGGTGCTCGCGGCCCGCCTGGAGAAGGAAGGGCTGGCGGTGACGACGGGTGGCACCGACACCCACCTCGTCACCGTCGATCCGGCGCCCCTCGGTGTCGACGGGCGCTCCGCGCGCGGGCTGCTCGCCGCCGCCGGGATCGTCCTGGACTGCTGTGCGCTGCCACACGGCGGAGCCGTTGGTGTCGCGGCCGCCGACGTGCGCGGGCTGCGGCTCGGCACGGCCGCGGTGACCACGCAGGGCATGCGCGAGGACGAGATGACGGGTGTCGGGTCGCTGATGGGGGCCGTGCTGCGCGGCCAGGTGGAGGCCAAGCGGGCGCGCGAGGAGGTGCGGGAACTGGCCACGGCCTTCCCGCCGTATCCCGGGTGAGGGACCCGGAACCGGCCGACTTCGCGCGTACCGGCGGGGAGGACCGGGTACGCGCGCTGTCACAAAACGCCCCCGTGCACCCACGCTCACAGCGGCACGTGCAACCATCGTCGCTACCCGGAAGTCCCCACACATATGCGCCGTGTGTGAGTCGATCGCTAGGGTGTGGGGCTGAGATGGCCAGCGAGACCTGTGGGGAAGCCTGTGCGTGAATACCTGCTGACGCTCTGCATCACGGCCGCGGTGACGTATCTGCTGACCGGGCCGGTACGGAAGTTCGCGATCGTGGCGGGCGCGATGCCGGAGATCAGGGCCCGTGACGTGCACCGGGAACCCACTCCGCGGCTCGGCGGGATCGCCATGTTCTTCGGGCTGTGCACGGGTCTGCTGGTCGCGGACCACCTCACCAACCTCAACGAGGTCTTCGAGAAGTCGAACGAGCCGCGCGCCCTGCTTTCCGGAGCCGCCCTGATCTGGCTGATCGGCGTCCTGGACGACAAGTTCGAGATCGACGCGCTGCTGAAGCTGGGCGGCCAGATGATCGCCGCCGGCGTGATGGTCATGCAGGGTCTGACGATCCTGTGGCTGCCGATCCCGACGGTCGGCACGGTCGCGCTGACCCAGTGGCAGGGCACCCTGCTGACGGTGGCGCTGGTCGTGATCACCATCAACGCGGTCAACTTCGTGGACGGCCTCGACGGTCTCGCGGCCGGCATGGTGTGCATCGCCGCCGCCGCGTTCTTCATGTACACGTACCGGATCTGGTACTCGTACGGCATCGAGGCGGCCGCCCCCGCGACGCTGTTCGCGGCCGTCCTGATGGGCATGTGCCTGGGCTTCCTGCCGCACAACATGCACCCGGCACGGATCTTCATGGGCGACTCGGGCTCGATGCTGATCGGGCTGGTGCTGGCGGCGGGCGCGATCTCCGTCACGGGCAACGTCGACCCGGAGGCCCTGTTCGGCGGTTCCGAACGCTCCACGGTGCACCAGATGGTGCCGGTCTACATCCCGCTGCTGATGCCGCTGACGATCATCGCCATCCCGGCCGCCGACCTGATCCTGGCGATCGTGCGGCGCACCTGGCGCGGCCAGTCGCCGTTCGCCGCGGACCGCGGGCATCTGCACCACCGACTGCTGGAGATCGGCCACTCGCACAGCCGGGCGGTGCTGATCATGTACTTCTGGTCGGGGCTGATCGCGTTCGGCGCGCTCGCCTACTCCGTCAACGCCGCGTCCATGTGGATCGTCCTCGGCGTGGTGTTCCTCAGCGCGCTCGGCCTGGTGCTGCTTCTGCTGCCGCGCTTCACACCGCGTGCGCCGCGCTGGGCTCAGGCGTTCGTGCCGCCGCGCTACCGCCGCCGGCGGGCCGCCGATCTCGCCGCGGAGGCCGCGCTGGCCGCCGCCGAGGGAGCCGAGCCGCAGCCGCGTACGCCCGTGGCGGTCGGGGTCTCCGGGGTCAACGGAGCGACCGCCGTGGGCCCTCGCTCGCGGTCGGCAAGGTAAGAATCTGACTAGAGCATTGCCAAGTCGTGGGGGAAGCACGTGGGGTCAAAGCTCCCAATACCAGACAACTCGGCGCTGTTTCCGCACAGACGCGCAGCGTCACTCTCATGTGTGACAGTGAGCACACCATCCAGGTAAAGACCTCATCAAATAGTTTGTGATACGGTTCACGAGAACCCCGGAGACAGCCGAAGGGCCGTAGTGCGACGGCCCCTTGGCGCGAGGCAGGCGTGAGGTCTTTCGCCCCTCGAACCGGGACTACGCTCGTCCATGACGACACCCCTGCCCCCATTGAAAGCGGAGTTGCCGCCATGCCGTCCAACGACGTCCGGATCCTGGCCCAGGCCGCCGTGCCCACAGCCGCCGTCGGCGCGATCGCCGCCGTCGTCAGCGGTGTGGTCGCGGGCGGCAAGGGAGCCATCGGCGCCGTCGTCGGCACGGTCATCGTGATCGCGTTCATGGGGATCGGCCTCTACGTCCTGCAGCGCACCGCCAAATCGCTTCCGCAGTTGTTCCAGGCCATGGGTCTGATGCTCTACGCGGCGCAGATCCTGCTGCTGTTCATCTTCATGGCCGCGTTCAAGAACACGACGCTGTTCAACCCCCGGGCCTTCGCCGCCACGCTCGTCGTCGCCACGATCGCCTGGATCGCGGCGCAGACGCGGGCGCACATGAAGGCCAAGATCCTTTACGTCGAACCCGATTCGGCCTCCTCCTCGAGCACTTCGCGTTCCTCGAAGGGCGAGAAGCCCGAAAAATCGGGGCACTCGTCGTGAGGGGTAGGGCCGGGATAAAGACGTCTGAGATCTCCTGCTATCGTCCGGTGCCAACTGCGGCATCGCGGGCGCGGGCATCCCAGCTGACGCCTGCTCAAGCGCGAGGCGAGATGCCCCACAGCCGCCCCCACATCCGAAACACCAGTCCCGTGCCGAAACGCGGCCGTACGCCGCGCCGACACAACGAGGTTGCCGTACCTATGCGCCACGACGAAGGAGCCCGCGGTGAGTGCTGACCCGACGCAGGTGCTCGCTTTCGAGACCGACTGCCACCTGTTCGACGGTTGTGGCTTCCCGGCTCCGGGCCTGCACTCGTTCCTGTTCGAGCCGCTCTTCGGCGACGCGGACGGCAACTCGTACTTCAACAAGACGATGCTGCTGGCCCTGCTCGGCTCGATCATCATCGTCGGCTTCTTCTGGGCCGCCTTCGCCAAGCCGAAGGTCGTCCCCGGCAAGCTCCAGATGGTCGCCGAGGCCGGCTACGACTTCGTCCGCCGCGGCGTCGTCTACGAGACCATCGGCAAGAAGGAAGGCGAGAAGTACGTCCCGCTCGTCGTCTCGCTGTTCTTCTTCGTCTGGATGATGAACCTCTGGTCGATCATCCCGATCGCCCAGTTCCCGGTCACCGCGATCATCTCCTACCCCGCGGTCCTCGCCGGCATCGTCTACATCATCTGGGTCTCGCTGACCTTCAAGCGCCAGGGCTTCGTCGGCGCCTGGAAGAACTTCACCGGCTACGACAAGTCCCTCGGCGCGGTCCTCCCGCTGTCGATGACGATCGAGCTGTTCTCGAACCTCCTCGTGCGGCCCTTCACCCACGCCGTCCGACTCTTCGCGAACATGTTCGCCGGTCACACCCTCCTGCTGCTCTTCACCATCGCCAGCTGGTACATGCTCAACGGCATCGGCATCGCCTACTCGGCCGTCTCGTTCGTGATGGTCCTCGTGATGACGGCCTTCGAGCTCTTCATCCAGGCGGTGCAGGCGTACGTCTTCGTCCTGCTGACCTGCAGCTTCATCCAGGGCGCGCTCGCCGAGCACCACTGAGCACTCCCGACCCCCATCCAGACATCCGGTGGCCAACCCCCACCGGTCCTTGAAAGAGAAGGAAGAACCGGCATGTCCGCTCTCCAGACCCTTGCCGATGTCAAGATCGTGGGCAACCTCGGCTCGATCGGCTACGGCCTCGCCGCGATCGGCCCGGGCGTCGGCGTCGGCATCATCTTCGGTAACGGCACCCAGGCGCTCGCCCGTCAGCCCGAGGCTGCCGGTCTGATCCGCGCCAACCAGATCCTCGGCTTCGCCTTCTGTGAGGCGCTGGCCCTGATCGGTCTGGTCATGCCGTTCGTCTACCCGACCTCCTGACCTGATCCGTCGGACTGCCCCTTTCGACGAAAGGCACTGATATGAGCCCCCTGGTTCAGCTGGCGGCCGAGGAAGCGGAAAACCCGCTCATCCCGCCGATTCCGGAGCTCGTGATCGGCCTGATCGCCTTCGTCATCGTCTTCGGCTTCCTCGCCAAGAAGCTCCTCCCGAACATCAACAAGGTTCTGGAAGAGCGTCGCGAGCAGATCGAGGGCGGTATCGAGAAGGCCGAGGCCGCTCAGACCGAGGCCCAGAGCGTGCTCGAGCAGTACAAGGCTCAGCTCGCCGAGGCCCGCCACGAGGCCGCGCGCCTGCGCCAGGAGGCTCAGGAGCAGGGCGCCACGCTCATCGCGGAGATGCGCGCGGAAGGCCAGCGGCAGCGCGAGGACATCGTCGCCGCCGGTCACGCCCAGATCGAGGCCGACCGCAAGGCCGCCGCGTCCGCGCTGCGTCAGGACGTCGGCAAGCTCGCCACCGAACTGGCCGGCAAGCTCGTCGGCGAGTCCCTCGAGGACCACGCCCGCCAGAGCCGCGTCATCGACCGCTTCCTCGACGAGCTCGAGGAGAAGGCCGAGGCGTCGCGATGAACGGAGCGAGCCGCGAGGCCCTGGCAGCCGCACGAGAGCGTCTCGACGCGCTGACGGACTCCACGTCCGTGGACGCGGCGCAGCTCGCCGACGAGCTGGCGGCCGTCACCGCGCTGCTCGACCGCGAGGTGTCGCTGCGTCGGGTCCTCACCGACCCGGCGCAGGCCGGTGAGGCCAAGGCCCAGCTGGCCCAGCGCCTGCTCGGCTCCCAGGTCAGCGGCACCACCGCCGACCTGGTGTCCGGTCTGGTGCGGTCCCGCTGGTCGCAGTCGCGCGACCTGGTGGACGCCCTGGAGGAGCTGGCGAACATCGCCGACCTCACCGCGGCGCAGAAGGCCGGCGCGCTCGACGACGTCGAGGACGAGCTGTTCCGCTTCGGGCGGATCGTCTCCTCCAACACCGATCTGCGCGCGGCACTCACCGACCGGAAGGCCACCGCCTCGGCCAAGGGCGAGCTGCTGCGCAGCCTGCTCGGCAGCCGTGCCGACGCGGCCACCGTTCGTCTGGTGACGCGCCTTGTGACCGCTCCGCGTGGACGTAGCCTGGAGGCGGGACTCGAGTCCCTGTCCAAGCTCGCCGCCGAGCGCCGCGACCGCGTCGTGGCCGTCGTCACGTCGGCCGTGCCGCTGAGCGACACGCAGAAGCGACGCCTCGGCGCCGCCCTCGCGAAGCTCTACGGGCGGCAGATGCACCTCAACCTCGACGTCGACCCCCAGGTCGTCGGCGGGATCCGGGTGCAGGTCGGCGACGAGGTGATCAACGGCTCCCTCGCGGACCGCATCGAGGACGCCGCCCGCCGCATGGCGAGCTAGCAGCAACCCATTACGCAGTACGTACGCAAGCGGCCCTGGTTGGGCCGTGCAGAGGATTCACCTCTTTCAGGGGGGAGTCCGGGAGTTCAGACATCCCCCCAAAGTGAAACTTCGGGCCCAACAAGGAGAGCAGGGAACCCAGATGGCGGAGCTCACGATCCGGCCGGAGGAGATCCGGGACGCGCTGGAGAACTTCGTCCAGTCGTACAAGCCGGACGCGGCCTCGCGCGAGGAGGTCGGTACGGTCACCCTTGCCGGCGACGGCATCGCGAAGGTCGAGGGTCTTCCCTCGGCCATGGCCAACGAACTGCTGAAGTTCGAGGACGGCACCCTCGGCCTCGCGCTCAACCTGGAAGAGCGCGAGATCGGTGCCATCGTCCTCGGTGAGTTCAGCGGCATCGAGGAGGGTCAGCCGGTCACCCGTACCGGCGAGGTGCTCTCCGTGGCCGTCGGCGAGGGGTACCTCGGCCGCGTCGTCGACCCGCTCGGCAACCCGATCGACGGCCTCGGCGAGATCGAGACGTCCGGCCGCCGCGCCCTCGAGCTGCAGGCCCCCACGGTCATGCAGCGCAAGTCGGTGCACGAGCCGATGGAGACCGGCTACAAGGCCGTCGACGCGATGACCCCGATCGGCCGTGGTCAGCGTCAGCTGATCATCGGTGACCGCCAGACCGGCAAGACCGCCCTGGCCGTCGACACGATCATCAACCAGCGCGACAACTGGCGCTCGGGCGACCCGGACAAGCAGGTCCGCTGCATCTACGTCGCCATCGGCCAGAAGGGCTCCACCATCGCGTCGGTCCGTCGCGCGCTGGAGGAGAACGGCGCGCTGGAGTACACGACCATCGTCGCCGCCCCGGCGTCCGACCCGGCCGGCTTCAAGTACCTGGCGCCGTACACCGGTTCGGCCATCGGTCAGCAGTGGATGTACGAGGGCAAGCACGTCCTGATCATCTTCGACGACCTGTCGAAGCAGGCCGACGCCTACCGCGCCGTGTCGCTGCTGCTGCGCCGCCCGCCGGGCCGTGAGGCCTACCCGGGTGACGTCTTCTACCTGCACTCCCGTCTGCTGGAGCGCTGCGCGAAGCTCTCGGACGACATGGGCAAGGGCTCGATGACCGGTCTGCCGATCGTCGAGACCAAGGCCAACGACGTCTCGGCGTTCATCCCGACCAACGTCATCTCCATCACCGACGGCCAGTGCTTCCTGGAGTCGGACCTGTTCAACGCCGGTCAGCGCCCCGCGCTGAACGTCGGTATCTCCGTCTCCCGAGTCGGTGGTTCCGCGCAGCACAAGGCGATGAAGCAGGTCTCCGGCCGTCTCCGCGTCGACCTGGCCCAGTTCCGTGAGCTGGAGGCGTTCGCCGCCTTCGGTTCCGACCTGGACGCCGCGTCGAAGGCGCAGCTGGAGCGTGGTCAGCGCATGGTCGAGCTGCTCAAGCAGGCTCAGTACCAGCCGATGTCCACCGAGAACCAGGTCGTCTCCGTCTGGGCCGGCACCACCGGCAAGATGGACGACGTCCCGGTCGCCGACATCCGCCGCTTCGAGAAGGAGCTCCTCGAGTACCTGCACCGCTCGGAGCAGGGCCTCATGACCTCCATCCGCGAGGGCGGCAAGCTCTCGGACGACACGCTGACGGCCGTGGCCGACGCGATCGTGGAGTTCAAGAAGCAGTTCGAGACCTCGGACGGCAAGCTCCTCGGCGAGGACGCCGTCAGCGTCTCCAAGTGACGTAAGGAAGGGACCTGACTCATGGGAGCACAGCTCCGGGTCTACAAGCGTCGCATCCGATCCGTCACCGCGACCAAGAAGATCACGAAGGCGATGGAGATGATCGCCGCCTCGCGCGTCGTCAAGGCGCAGCGCAAGGTGGCGGCCTCCACGCCGTACGCGACCGAGCTCACCCGCGCGGTCACGGCGGTCGGTACCGGTTCGAACACCAAGCACCCGCTGACCACGCAGGCCGAGACGGTCGTGCGGTCCGCGGTGCTGCTCCTGACGAGCGACCGCGGTCTCGCCGGTGCCTTCAACTCCAACGCCATCAAGGCGGCGGAGCAGCTGACGGCGCGCCTCGAGGCCGAGGGCAGGCAGGTCGACACGTACATCGTCGGCCGGCGCGGTGTCGCCCACTACAACTTCCGTGAGCGCACCATCGCGGAGTCGTGGACGGGCTTCACCGACGAGCCCTCGTACGCGGACGCCAAGAAGGTCGCGGCGCCGCTGATCGAGGCGATCGAGAAGGACACGGCCGACGGCGGCGTGGACGAGATCCACATCGTCTTCACCGAGTTCGTCTCGATGATGACGCAGACGGCCCTCGGTGACCGTCTGCTGCCGCTCAGCCTCGACGAGGTGGCGAAGGAGGCGAAGCCGGCGGGCGAGATCCTTCCGCTCTTCGACTTCGAGCCCTCGGCGGAGGACGTCCTCGACGCCCTGCTGCCGCGCTACGTGGAGAGCCGCGTGTACAACGCGCTTCTCCAGTCGGCGGCCTCGAAGCACGCCGCGACGCGGCGCGCGATGAAGTCGGCCACCGACAACGCCGGTGAGCTCATCGAGAGCCTCTCCCGGCTTGCCAACGCGGCCCGCCAGGCCGAAATCACCCAGGAAATCAGCGAGATCGTCGGTGGCGCGAGCGCCCTGGCCGACGCGACCGCGGGGAGTGACCGCTAATGACCACCACTGTTGAGACCGCGACGGCCACGGGCCGCGTCGCCCGGGTCATCGGCCCGGTCGTCGACGTGGAGTTCCCCGTCGACGCGATGCCGGACATCTACAACGCGCTGCACGTCGAGGTCGCCGACCCGGCGAACGCCGGCGAGAAGAAGATCCTGACCCTGGAGGTCGCCCAGCACCTGGGTGACGGCCTGGTCCGCACGATCTCCATGCAGCCCACCGACGGTCTGGTCCGCCAGGCCGCCGTCACCGACACGGGCACGGGCATCACCGTCCCGGTCGGCGACTTCACCAAGGGCAAGGTGTTCAACACCCTCGGTGAGGTGCTGAACGTCGACGAGAAGTACGACGGCGAGCGCTGGACCATCCACCGCAAGGCCCCGAACTTCGACGAGCTCGAGTCGAAGACCGAGATGTTCGAGACCGGCGTCAAGGTCATCGACCTGCTGACCCCGTACGTCAAGGGCGGCAAGATCGGTCTGTTCGGCGGCGCCGGCGTCGGCAAGACGGTGCTCATCCAGGAGATGATCTACCGTGTCGCCAACAACCACGACGGTGTCTCCGTGTTCGCCGGTGTCGGTGAGCGCACCCGTGAGGGCAACGACCTGATCGAGGAGATGTCCGACTCGGGCGTCATCGACAAGACCGCGCTGGTCTTCGGTCAGATGGACGAGCCCCCGGGCACCCGTCTGCGCGTCGCGCTGGCCGGCCTCACCATGGCCGAGTACTTCCGTGACGTCCAGAAGCAGGACGTGCTGTTCTTCATCGACAACATCTTCCGCTTCACGCAGGCCGGTTCCGAGGTGTCGACCCTGCTCGGCCGTATGCCCTCCGCGGTGGGCTACCAGCCGAACCTGGCCGACGAGATGGGTCTCCTCCAGGAGCGCATCACCTCGACCCGTGGTCACTCGATCACCTCGATGCAGGCGATCTACGTCCCCGCGGACGACCTGACCGACCCGGCCCCGGCCACCACCTTCGCCCACCTCGACGCGACGACGGTGCTCTCCCGTCCGATCTCCGAGAAGGGCATCTACCCGGCCGTGGACCCGCTGGACTCCACGTCCCGCATCCTGGACCCGCGTTACATCGCGCAGGACCACTACGACGCCGCCATGCGCGTCAAGACGATCCTGCAGAAGTACAAGGACCTCCAGGACATCATCGCGATCCTCGGTATCGACGAGCTCGGCGAGGAGGACAAGCTCGTCGTCCACCGTGCCCGTCGCGTGGAGCGCTTCCTGTCCCAGAACACCCACGTCGCCAAGCAGTTCACCGGCGTCGACGGGTCGGACGTCCCGCTGGACGAGTCGATCGCGGCCTTCAACGCGATCTGCGACGGCGAGTACGACCACTTCCCGGAGCAGGCGTTCTTCATGTGCGGTGGCATCGAGGACCTCAAGGCCAACGCCAAGGAGCTGGGCGTCTCCTGATCTCGGACTGTCCGAGTACGTGTGAGGGGGCGGGCGCGTCCCGCCCCCTCATTCACGCCCACTAGACTTAGTAACCAACACCCGGCAGACCCGCCGGGTGGTGACCCGAGGAGCCACCTTGGCTGCTGAGCTGCACGTCGCGCTGGTCGCGGCCGACCGAGAGGTCTGGTCCGGCGAGGCCACCCTGGTCGTCGCGCGCACCACGTCCGGCGACATCGGCGTCATGCCCGGTCACCAGCCGCTGCTCGGTGTGCTGGAGTCGGGCCCGGTGACCATCCGTACGAGTGATGGTGGGACGGTCGTCGCCGCGGTGCACGGCGGTTTCATCTCGTTCGCGGACAACAAGCTGTCGCTGCTGGCCGAGATCGTCGAGCTGTCCGACGAGATCGACGTCCAGCGTGCGGAGCGGGCACTGGAGCGTGCCCAGGCGGAGGCCGACGCCGCCGCCCAGCGCCGTGCGGACGTACGACTGCGTGCGGCGGCCACGCGCTGACAACCCGGCGCGGAGCTGTATGACGTCACTCAGCCGCGGTCGGCACCGGAGGAATCCGGAGCCGACCGCGGCTGAGGCAGATATGGATGTTTTTTCCGTTCCGTTACCTATTTCGGTACCTAGGAGACGAGGAGGTCGGTGTCGATGGTCCTCGCTCTGACTGTGTGCGGAATCGTCGTGGCCCTGGTGGTGCTGGGGCTGTTCGTGTTCGGTCTGCGCCGCAGACTCATCCAGCGTTCCGGCGGCACCTTCGACTGTTCCCTGCGCTGGGACGTCCCCGAGAAACCGGACACCAGCGGCAAGGGCTGGAGCTACGGCGTCGCCCGCTACAACGGCGACCGCATCGAGTGGTACCGCGTTTTCTCGTACGCCTATCGACCCCGCCGTGTTCTGGAGCGCGCCTCGATCGAGGTGGCCGGCCGTCGCCTTCCCGAGGGCGAGGAGGAACTGGCCCTGCTGTCCGACGCGGTGATCCTCGCCTGCACCCACCGGGGCACGCGTCTCGAACTCGCCATGAGCGAGGACGCGCTGACCGGTTTCCTCGCGTGGCTGGAGGCGGCCCCGCCCGGCCAGCGGGTGAATGTGGCGTAGCCCCGCTGACAGAAGCCGAATCAGCCGGTGCCGCGAACGGCACCGGCTGATCGGGATCCAGATTCCACCGGGGGTGCCCATCGCGGGTGTCGGTGTGGTTACCCGGGGCTTCTGCAGAAACGCCACAGGTGGTCCGACATCCGCTCCCCCAGTGGAATGGGCGGCCCACCGGCTAGATCCATTCCAGTAACCCATTCGCAGCCCGGCAGCCGCCGGGCTTCGTGCATATGCCACTCGAATGGCGCAACGCCCCCGGCTCTCTTCGTCGCTGACGCTACGCCACGTGGCAGCGCTCTCTCACCCGTTCAGGTCTCCCCGGATGCCGACGGCCGAGGCTCCCGATCAAGTGGGAGAACAACGACCTGAGGGAGCCCCCCGTGCTGACCGTGAAGAACATGCGTGCCCTGGCCGCGGCCGCACTCGTGAGTGTCTGCGTCCCGGGGATCGCCCTGTCGACCACCGCCCAGGCCCTGCCCGCGCGAAAGGCGGTCGTGGTGCCGTGCGGGGACGTCACCGGGTTGATCGCCCGGATCACCGCGGCGAACGCCGTCGGAGGCGGATCGATTCTGCTGGCGCCCGGATGCACCTACGCGCTCAACGCTCCGACCGGTACCGACACCAACGGCGCCAACGGGCTTCCGGTGATCAGCGGAAGAGTCACCCTGATCGGCAGAGGTGCCACGATCAGCCGTACGGGGACCGCCGCGTTCCGTGTCGCCGAAGTCGCCGCGCAGGGCTCCCTCACCCTGAACGGGATCACCGTGTCGGGCGGCAGCGCGACCGAGGGTTCCGGTACGGCCGGCGGTGGCATCCTGACCGCGGGGACGCTGGTCCTGGTCAACAGCCGGATCACCCACAACACCGCTTCCGGGGCCGGAGGCGGGATCGCGGTCGCCTCCGGCGCGACCGCGACGCTCAGCGCCAGCACCGTGTCGGACAACAGCGGCGGCGACGGCGGCGGAGTCCACGTGGGCGACTCCGCCCGGCTGACCATGGCCGGAGGGGCCGTCAAGAGGAACAAGGCGGTCTTCACCGGTGGCGGGCTGAACACCTTCGGCACAGCGGTCCTCAACGGTACGGCGGTCACGTCCAACAGCACCCAGAACTTCGAGGGCGGCGGTGTGTTCACGGCGTTCGGCACCCTCACCGTCAACGGCGGCCGGGTGACGGAGAACGAGGCGGCCTCGTCGGGCGGCGGCATCGCCAACCACGGCAGCCAGGTGCGGTTGCTGGCCGTGTACACGGCCAGCAACCGCGCCGGACTCGACGGCGGGGGCCTGTACCAGCTGGCCGGGAGCTCCAGCCTGGTCGGCGGTGTGGTCACCGGCAACCAGGCGGGCGGAGCGGGGGGCGGCGTCTTCCGCGTCGTCACCAGTGGCCCGGTCCGCCTGCTCGGAGCATTCGTCCTCGGCAACCAGCCGGACAACTGCGCACCCGCGGGAGCCGTCCTCGGCTGCCCCGCCTAGGACCTGTCCTGGAGCTCTTCCGAGGGATCAGGCCCCGGGCACACGCCCGGGGCCTGCCTGTTACTCCGTTCGGGTGACTGGAGGCGACCATGTCTTGTCACCCAGTTGGATGTATGGGTCACTGAGAGTGTTGAACCGGCGGGCTGCCCATCCCCGAGCCGGGGGAACGTTCGGACAGGCAGCGTTTGCCGGTTTTTCCTTGCCCGGGACGGATGGCTGACGCTGCGACGCGGGACACCCGTGTCGGTTCGTTCACCTGGCGTGGCAGCACTCTGTGGGTGCCTGCCGCATCGGAGGTGTCGGGAGAAGACCGACGTACGTTGTCGGCCGACAGGGGTCATCTCCCCACGACATGGCCGCCAGTGGCTGGCCCACTCCGCCGGTTCCTCGCATTGTCCCCATCACCGAGCGAGGACGAGGAGTCTCCTCATGCCTATCTCTCCGAACCAGGGTTCCACCGGCGGCGGCACCGCGGTGACCATCACGGGCACGAACCTGTCCGGTACCACCGCGGTGAAGTTCGGCAGCAAGAACGCCACGAGCGTCACCAACGTCAACGCGACCACGGTCACCGCCGTCTCCCCCTCGGGAACGGGCACGGTCGGGGTCACCGTGACCACCCCGGGCGGGACCAGCGCCCCGGTGTCGTACTTCTACGTCGGTGCCCCGTTCAAGTCCGTCCTGAGCGCCACCTCCGGGCCGCTGGCCGGCGGCAACTCCATCACCATCACCGGCACCGGCCTGTCGACGGCCACCAGCGTGTCGTTCGGCGCCAACAGCGCCACCCCGACGGTCAGCAGCGACAGCTCGCTCAGCGTCACCGTTCCGGCGGGCGCGGCGGCCGGGTCGGTCTCGGTGAGCGTGACCACCGCGGGCGGCACCAACAACGGGTTCAGCTACACCTACGTCGACCTTCCCACGATCGGGACGATCAGCCCGAACTCGGGATCGACCTCGGGTGGCACGGCGGTGACCGTCACCGGCACCAACCTGGACAGCACGGAATCGGTCACCGTCGGGGGCACCGCCGCCCCGTTCGCGGTGATCAACGCGACCACGCTGTCCGTCGTCACTCCGCCCGGTACGGCGGGAGCGGCCGACGTGGTCGTGACCAACCCCGCCGGATCGGACACCGAGGTCGGTGGCTTCACCTACGTCGAGGGCCCCGGTATCTGACCGGTCCGACCGCCTCCGCCTGAGGAGGTGACGAAAACCCCCGTCCGGGCGGTGGCCCCCCTCCGCCCGGACGGGCTCAGTCCCGCAGCCGCGCCCCGAGGTGGCCGCACGTGTTGTGATGTCCCGTTCACGCTTAAGGAGTCAGCATGGCTGCCCCTGTGGTCTCTTCGGTCAGTCCCAACCAGGGGCCGGCATCAGGCGGTACCACTGTCCTCATCACCGGCACCGGTTTCACCTCCGTGGCGGCGGTCCGGTTCGGTACCAAGAACGCCACGTGGTTCACCGTCAACAGCAGCACCCTGATCACGGCCGTGACACCGTCGGGAACCGGCAGCGTGAACGTCACCGTCACCACGAGCCAGGGCACGAGCACCCAGTCCGTGCCCTTCACCTATGCCGGGGCTCCTTCGCTCTCGGGTGTCTCGCCGAATCAGGGTCCGGTCTCCGGTGGCACGACGGTCACGCTGACGGGTGCGAACCTCTCGGGTGCGATGGCGGTGTCGTTCGGCGGGGTGGCGGCGGCCTCGTTCACCGTCGACAGCGCCACGCAGATCACGGCGGTCAGTCCGGCCCGCGCGGCCGGCGCGGCGGCGGTCACGGTCACCACGCCCAGCGGCACCAGCAACTCCGTCACCTTCACCTACGTCGCCGCTCCCACCGTCTCGGGGGTGTCGCCGAATCAGGGTCCGGTCTCCGGTGGCACGACGGTCACGCTGACGGGTGCGAACCTCTCCGGTGCGATGGCGGTGTCGTTCGGCGGGGTGGCGGCGGCCTCGTTCACGGTCAACAGCGCCACGCAGATCACGGCGGTCAGTCCGGCCCATGCGGCCGGCGCGGCGGCGGTCACGGTCACCACGCCCAGCGGCACCAGCAATCCCAACGATCCCAACGCGTTCTTCTACTACGCCGCGCAGCCCGTGCTGACCGCCCTCACCCCGGCGTCGGGTCCCACGACGGGCGGCACCACGGTCGTCGTCACCGGCGGCGACTTCCTCGGTGCGACGGCGGTGCGGTTCGGCGGGGTGGCGGCGGCCTTGTTCACCGTCGATTCCGCCACGCAGATCACCGCGGTGACCCCCAGCCACGCGGCCGGTGCCACGGACGTCACGGTGACCACCCCCGGGGGAGTGAGCGGCCCCCTCGGCTTCGTCTTCCTCGACGCCCCCACGCTGGTCTCCCTCGATCCGGATCAGGGTCCGGCGAGTTCCATCACGGTCGTCACGCTGACCGGTACCGGTCTGGCGACCGCCACCGAGGTCCGGTTCGGCACCGTGACCGCGTCCTTCAGCGTGGTCTCCCCGACGCAGATCACCGCCCTCGCCCCGGTGGACACCCCCGGGCCGGTCTCCGTCACGGTGACCACCCCCGGCGGTACCAGCAACGGCCTGACCTACACGAGGGTGCCCGCGCCCGTCATCTGACCCGGTGGGGNGCGCCGACCCGTCGTGGGTCGGCGCGCCGGGTGGGTCAGCCCAGACCGTTGCTGATGGCGCTCACCAGCTCTCCGTTGCTCGTGTCTCCGCTGAACTCCCAGAAGAACGCGCCGCCGAGGCCCTGGTTCCTGGCCCACGTCATCTTTCCGGCGATCGTGGCCGGGGTGTCGTAGGACCACCAGTTGCTGCCGCAGTGCGCGTAGGCCGTGCCGGCGATGGTGCCGGTGGCGGGGCAGGACGTCTTGAGGACCTTGTAGTCCTCGATGCCCTGCTCGTAGGTGCCCGCCGCGGCGCCGGTGGCGGTGCCGCCCGGGGCGTCCTGGGTGACGCCGGTCCAGCCGCGGCCGTAGAAGCCGATGCCGATCAGCAGCTTGCTCGCGGGCACGCCCTTCGCCTTGAACTTGGCCATCGCGTCCGCCGTGGTGAACCCGGCTGTCGGGATGCCGCTGTACGAGGTGAGCGGGGAGTGCGGGGCGGTCGGTCCCTGGGCGGCCCAGGCGCCGAAGAAGTCGTACGTCATCACGTTGTACCAGTCGACGTAACCGGCGGCGCCCGCGTAGTCGGCGGCGTCGATCTTGCCGCCGGAGGAGCCGTCGGCCGTGGTGGCCGCGGTGACCAGGTAGTTCGAGCCGAACTTGGTCCGCAGTGCCGACATCAGGTTCTTGAAGGCGGCGGCCCCCGAGGTGTCGCAGGTCAGACCGCAGGCGTTCGGGTACTCCCAGTCGATGTCGATGCCGTCGAAGACATCGGCCCAGCGCGGGTCCTCGACCAGGTTGTAGCAGGACTGGGCGAAGGCGGCCGGGTTGGCCGCCGCCTGGGCGAAGCCGCCGGACCAGGTCCAGCCGCCGAAGGACCACAGCACCTTGATGTTCGGGTACTTCGCCTTCAGCTGTCGCAGCTGGTTGAAGTTGCCGCGCAGCGGCTGGTCCCAGGTGTCGGCGACGCCGCTGACGGACTGGTCGGCGGTGAACGCCTTGTCGTAGTCGGCGTAGGAGTCACCGATCGCGCACTGCCCGTTGGTGACGTTGCCGAAGGCGTAGTTGATGTGGGTGATCTTCGACGCCGAGCCCGACGTCACCAGGTTCTTGACGTTGTAGTTGCGGCCGTAGATGCCCCACTCGGTGAAGTAGCCGAGCTTGACCGTGGAGCCGGTGGTCGGGGGAGTGGTGCCGCCCGTGGTGTGCACGGCGACCGCGCCGCTGACCGGACCCGTCTGGTCGGCGGTGTCACGGGCCTGGACGGTGTAGGAGTAGTCGGTGCCGGCCGTGAGACCCGTGTCCGTGTACGACGTCGTCGTCACCGTGGCGACCCGGGCGCCGTCGCGCAGGACGTCGTAGTTCTTGACGCCCTTGTCGTCGGTGGCGGCGGACCAGGACAGGGTGGCCGAGGTGTCGGTGACGCCGGAGGCGGTGGGGGTGCCGGGCGCCGAGGGGGCGGCGTCGCCGGGGACCGTCGTGCCGTCGCAACTGTCGTTGTTCAGCTTGCAGTTGGACGGGGAGCCGGAGCCCGCGCCGTTGAAGCCGAAGGACACCGAGGCGCCGGGGGCGAGGGAGCCGTTGTAGGACTTGTTCTTCGCGGTCCAGTGGGTGCCGGAGGAGGTGACGTCGGCGTCCCAGGCGGAGGTGACGGACGTACCGGAGGGGAAGTCCCACTCCACGGTCCAGGAGCTGATGGCGGTGGTGCCGGTGTTCTTCACCGTCCACTTGCCCTCGAAGCCGGTGCCCCAGTCCTGGGTCTTGGCGTAGGTGGCGGTCGCCGTCGTCGCGGCCTGGGCGGGGCTCGCGAGGCCCACGAGTCCGGCCAGGGGGAGCAACAGGGTCGCGAACCCTGCCGCGGCTCTGTGTCTGAAGCGCATTCTGCGCCTCCTATGGGGAGTTGGGGGGCGCGACTGAGCCTTCACGCCCACAGTGCCGCGAGAATAGAAAGGTCTGGACCACGGGTCAATAGGTCTGGACCACTCTCGTATACGGCCGCTGGATCCCAACTCCTGTGCCGGCGCGGCCGCTTGGACGCGGCTGCGCAGGGAGCTCCACCGCCGTCCGTGACGGCCTCAGCGTTCGCCGCCAGGGACCCACAGGACGTCTCCCCTGTCCCGGTTCGCCGTGCGCGCGAGGATGAAGAGGAGATCCGAGAGGCGGTTGAGGTAGGTCGCGGTGAGGGGATTCATCGTTTCGGCGTGGGTCTCCAGGGCGGCCCACGTCGAGCGTTCCGCGCGGCGTACGACCGTGCAGGCCTGGTGGAGGAGGGCGGCGCCCGGGGTGCCGCCGGGGAGGATGAACGAGCGGAGCTTCTCCAGTCGCTCGTTGAAGCGGTCGCAGGCCGCCTCGAGCCGGTCGACGTAGAACTGCTCGACCCGCAGCGGCGGGAACGACGGGTTCTCCACCACCGGCGTCGACAGGTCCGCGCCCACGTCGAACAGGTCGTTCTGGACCCGGGTGAGGACCGCCACGATCTCCTCGTCGAGGCCGCCCAGCGCGATCGCCGTGCCGATGGCGGCGTTCGCCTCGTTGGCGTCGGCGTACGCCGCGATCCGCAGGTCGGTCTTGGCGACCCGGCTCATGTCGCCGAGGGCCGTGGTGCCCTGGTCCCCGGTCCTGGTGTAGATGCGCGTCAGATTGACCATGCGGCCAATCTAGACCGTCCCCGGCGATCCGTTCCGTTCGCTTGGTCACGCCGGACTCGCGAAGATCCAAACGGTGCGAATAGGCTTGAATCGGACAGGAATTGACGACGTGACCGGCGTCTCACGCCGTGAGACGTGAGACGCGTTACTAACCGGTCGCACCGCGCTCCATGAACGCTAATCTCCGGCCGAGAGCCAGACGGCGAATGCGCCGGATGGTTGACGCCGGTGACATCCGACGCGAGAGCGGGCAGGGCTTACTCCAAGCGCTGAAACCGCACAGGCCCCAGGGGTGTCACCCGTGAGGGTGAATTCGGTATCGGATCGCTCACAGACGGCAACCTCCGGCCGCTTCACGCAGTCAGAGCATGCAACACCGGACATCACACCGCGGAGCACGAGACGCACGCTTAGGGGAGCGCTATGCACATCAGGGGCGACCACGTCGAGCTGGTCGTCGGGGGCCGCCTCGACGTGCGCAGCGCGGCGGACGCCCGCACGGCCCTGCACACGGCCGTGGACGACGGCGTCGGCGACCTGGTGCTCGACCTGTCCGAACTGGACTCCTGGGACGCCACCGGACTCGGCGTCATCATGGGCGTCCACCGACGGGCCGGCCGCTGCGGCCGGCGCCTGGTGCTGCGCGGCGTACCGCCGCAGATGCAGCGCCTGCTGGTGGCGACCCGGCTGCACCGGATTCTGGCCATCGAGGGCGGCATCGGCGTGGAGTCGCTGCCCCGGGTGTGACCCCGCGACCGGGGCCACCTGCGGCGAAACGTACGGCGGGCACCAATCCTCACCGGACTGTGACGTCTCGGACCGCGCGGCACCCCGGACTGTCGTAGATACTGTGCGAAGGTTTACGGTTCGTCTGCCCGCCGCCCTCGGCCCTCTACCGAGCGGGCACCGGACCAGAAGCGACAGCGCAGTGTGCAGCGAGGCCGGGAGGGGCTACCGCCACACGACGCTCTTGGGGGGCTTGAACCCATGGACCCGACGAACCAGGGGCCCGAGGACAACGGTCAGGAAGGCGACGGCCGCGTGTCGCGCCCTCGCCCGGCCAGGGACCCCCTCACGCCCGACTACGCCGCGCACACCCCCGGCCCCGCCCGCACGGTCCGGGTGGTCGCCGGCGAGCATCTGCTCACGGTCAACCCCGTGGACGGCAGCGAGATAGAACTCTGCCCGCCTGGGGGCACCGCCCGCTCGAGCGCAGCCGAGAGTGGGGGAGAACAGCCCCGCCGTCCCGCCAAGCGCACCGCCGAGGAGCGCGCCGAGTACGACGAGCACGCCGCCCGGCCGCCCGCTCCCGCCGGCCCCGCCAGGCCCGAGTACCCCCTGCTCGGCCGCCAGGACGAACGCGAACAGCTGGTCCGCCTCCTCGCCCGAGGCCGTTCCGTCCGGCTCACCGGACCCTCCGGCTCCGGCCGCACCAGCCTCCTCGACCTCGTCGCCGAGGACTGCGAGGACCTCGCCCCCGACGGCGTCGTCCGCCTCTCCGGCTACGGCCGCACCCCGGCCGAACTCCTCCACGACCTCTTCCACACCGTCCACGACGCCGACCGGCACCGCCCCGGCGACGACGAACTGCGCACCCTCGTCCGGGAGATCGGCGCGGTCGTCGTCGTCGACGACCTCGGCTTCGGCGGCGCGCTCCTCGACGAACTCCTGGACGCCACCCCCGAGTGCGCCTTCCTGCTCGGCGCCACCCCCGACACCCCGGCGCCCTCCGCCGACTCCGCCGTCGAGGAGGTCGTCCTCAGCGGCCTCGACCGTGCCTGCGGCGTCGACGTCATCGAGCGCGCCGTCGGCCGCACCCTCACCGAGGAGGAGGCCAACTGGGCCGGCGACCTCTGGTTCGAGTCCGAGGGCCTGCCCCTGCGCTTCGTCCAGGCCGGCGCCCTGCTGCGACAGCGCGACCAGCTCCGCGCCGACGTCGACGCCGTCGACGCGTTCGGCGTCTTCGAGGACGCCCGCCCGCTCGCCGCGCCCGTCGACGCCGCGCTCGTCAACGCCGGGGCCGGGGACGCCGAGGAGATACCCCTGCCCTCCCTCGGCGAGGCCGCCGCGCCCGCCCCGCTGCTCGCCGCCCGCCTCAGCGCCTCCGCCCGCGCCACCCTGCGCTTCGCCGTCGCCCTCGGCGGCGAGGTCCCGCACCAGGCCCATCTGCCCGCCCTCGTCGGCGACACCCACGCCGACGCCGCCCTCGGCGAACTCGTCGCCTGCGGGCTCGTCTCCCCGGTCGGCGTCCGCTACCGGCTCGCCGCCGGCGTCCAGACGCAGCTGGAGGCCGCCGGATACGACGACGACACCGAGGCCCGCGTCGCGGCCGCCGCCCAGCACTACGCCTGGTGGGCCGGCCACCCCTCCGTCACCCCCGACCGGGTCTGCGCCGAGGCCGACGCCGTCCTCGCCGCCCTCGCCCTCGTGGTGCCCACGACGACCCCGCCCGCCGAGGACGAGGAGGCCACCGCGGTCCGGCTCGCCCGCGCCGCGGCGCCCGCGTTCGCCGCCGGACTGCACTGGAGCGGCTGGGAAAACGCCCTGCACGAGGGCACCGAGGCCGCCCGGCTCGCCGGGCAGTCCGCCGACCGCGCCTACTTCCACCACGAACTCGGCGTCCTCGCCCTGTGCGCCGGGGACCTCGACCGGGCCCGCTCGGAGCTGGAGGCCTCCCTCGGCCTGCGCGGCGCCCTCACCGACAAGCGCGGCACCGTCGCCGGCCGCCGCGCCCTCGCGCTCGTCGCCGACGCCTCCGGGGACGTTCCCGGGCTCGCCGCGGCGACGGTCGGCGAGGAGGTGCCCGACGCCCGCCACGAGGAGTCCGCCTCGCCGCCGCGCGGCATCCAGGCGGCGCTGCCGACCTACCCGCCGGAGGCCGAGACCCTCGTCCACCGCGCGGCGACCCCGCCGCCCGCCCCGGCCCAGCACAACCAGCGCCGGGGCGGCCTCATGGGCCTCGCCAAGCGCAACCTCGTCGCGGCCGGCGCGGGCGCGCTCCTCGTCGCCGTGCTCGGCACGGTCGTCACGCTCGGGGCGACCTCCGACAACGACGCCAACACCCCCTCCGACCGCGGCGGCGTCAACCCCTCCGCCAGCACCGGCCTCGACGACGGCGGCCTCGACTCCGACACCCCGGGTGCCGACACCGGCACCGGCGACACGGGTACGGCGACCAGCAGGCCCACGGATCCGGGGCCGGACGGGACGATGGGGACGTCGGACGACCCGACGCCGTCCGAGTCGGCATCGGCCTCGGAGGGGACGAGCGGATCGACGGGGTCGAGTACCGGCGGGGCGTCGCCGACGCCCAGCAGCACCTCGTCGCACCAGTCCCCGAGGCCCTCGCACTCCGCATCGCCGAGCCCGACTGCGACCAGCACCGGTGGTAGCTCGTCGTCGCCCTCGTCGAGTCCGTCGTCGAGCCCCTCCAGCTCGCCGAGCGGCAGCCCGGCGACGGCCAGCAGCTCGGTCTCCTCCGCCCCCGTCAGCTCCGCCAGCTCCTCCCAGAGCAGCAGTGGCGCGAGCACACCGGACTCGGTGATCTGAGACCCCCCGGGCAGCACCTAGGGCCGGGTTCCTCCCCAGGAACCCGGCCCCTGGCGTCGTAGGACCGTCCCTCAGAACAGCCGCAGCTTGTCGTCCTCGATGCCGCGCAGGGCGTCGTAGTCCAGGACCTGGCAGCCGATGCCGCGGTCCGTGGCGAGGACGCGGGCCTGGGGCTTGATCTCCTGGGCGGCGAAGATGCCGCGGACCGGGGCGAGGTGCGGGTCGCGGTTCAACAGCTCCAGATAGCGGGTGAGTTGCTCGACGCCGTCGATCTCGCCGCGCCGCTTGATCTCGATCGCGACGGTCTGGCCCTCCGCGTCACGGCACAGGATGTCGACCGGGCCGATGGCCGTCATGTACTCGCGGCGGATCAGGGTGTAGCCCTCGCCGAGGGTCTCGATGCGGTCGGCGAGCAGCTCCTGGAGGTGCGCTTCCACGCCGTCCTTGATCAGGCCCGGGTCGACGCCCAGTTCGTGCGACGAGTCGTGGAGGATCTCCTCCATCGTGATGATGAGCTTCTCTCCGCCCTTGTTGACGACGGTCCAGACGCCCTCCTCGTCACCGGTGCCCTCCTTCAGCGTGCAGGGCGGCGACATCCAGTTCAGGGGCTTGTAGGCCCGGTCGTCCGCGTGGATCGAGACGCTGCCGTCCGCCTTCACCAGGATGAGACGGGGGGCGGAGGGGAGATGGGCGGTGAGCCGGCCGGCGTAGTCGACGGAGCACCGGGCGATGACGAGACGCATGGTCCGCAACGCTATCCGACACCTCGTGCCCCACGCGATTCGCCCGCCCGTCTCCGGCGCCCGTCTCCCGCCACCACCCTCAACCGAGGCCCCTCCGGGCCCGCCCCTTTTGATCTGGAAAACGATCGTTCGGACGCGGACGGACTCTGGCCGATTGTGTGCCCCATAGGGACCGCCTATGTGCCCGTTCTCCTGGTGCCGTCACGGTCAGTTGCCTACCGTAGTAAACGGGAGGTCGCGATGCGTGTACTCAGCGTTGCGGTGGTTCCGGCATGGCGAACTCCCGTGCCCTGTCCGGCAACCCCTGCTCTCTTAGGGGTGCGAGAGGAGAACCCATGTCGCTCGACGTCTCACCGGCCCTACTCGAACAGGCCGAGCGAGGCGAGGTCGACGAAGCTGAATTCGTCGACTGCGTCCGGACCTCCCTGCCCTACGCATGGGAGATGATCAGCTCCCTGGTGGCCCAGCTGAAGGTGGACGGCGGAGCCTTCGCCGACAACCAGACGCCCCCGCCGGACGAGCAGGCGCGCGGGCAGCTGCTGCGCGCGCTCGCGAGTGACGCCATACGCGGCGCCCTGCAGCGGCACTTCGGTGTCCGGCTGGCCTTCCAGAACTGCCACCGGGTGGCGGTGTTCCCGTTGGACTCGGCTGTCGACGAGAAGCTCGCCCGCTTCACCTCGGTGCGCAGCCAGGTGCTGAACCAGTCGCCGGAGTTCCGGGACTGCTGAGGCATCGGATCGAGCCTGTTGCTTGCCGCTCCCTACGCAGGAGGTGCCTCAGTACCGGAGCGGCAAGCTCCCGGCCCCGCAGGGCCGTTCGGCATGGGTGTCAGCGGAGGTGGGGGAGTACCTCCGCGCCCAGCCGCCGTACGTTCTCCTCCGTGGCCGCCAGGTCGCCCGAGCCCTCCACGAGCAGGGCGAAGCGCGAGATGCCGGTCCGTTCGCCGGTCGCCGCCAGACGGTCGACGCACAGCCGCGGGGTGCCCACCGGGTGCAGCCCGCAGAGCAGTTCGGTGTACGCCACCGGGTCCCGCATCGAGCGGGCGCGGCCGTCCACCGTCACATGGGCGTCGAGCCCCTGCCTGAGCCAACCCGGCATCGCCTTCACCAGGGCCTCCACCGCGTCCGTGCGCCGGTCCGCGAGCTGGCAGACGCCCGCCGAGACATGGGCCGCGGCCCGGATCTCGTCGCCGGAGCGCCCCGCCGCGCGCGCGTACTGCCGCCACGCGGCCACCATCTCGGCCTTCTCCTCGTCCCCGACGTGCATCCCGAGCAGCATCGGCAGCCCGCGCTCGGCGGCCAGCCGCACACTCGACGGCGAGGTGCACGCGACGATCACCTCCGGCCCTTCGGTGTCCGTCAGGGCCTCCGACGGGCGTGGTACGACGGGGACTTCACGGAAGCGGAAGCGCTCGCCGTCGGCTCCCACGGACGGCTCGCGCAGCCAGCGCACCAGCAGATCGAGTGATTCCGGGAACCCCGTCTCGTACGCCGCGAGGCCCGACCCGAACACCTCCAGATCGACCCAGGGCCCGCCGCGGCCCACGCCCAGCGAGAACCGGCCGCCGCTCGTCAGATGCAGCAGCGCGGCCTGTTCGCCGAGGGCGACGGGGTGGACGGTGGGCAGGACGCTCACCGCCGTACCGACGCGGATGCGCCGGGTGCGGCCCAGCAGCAGAGCTGCGAGCGTGACCGCCGACGGGCAGGTGCCGTACGGCACGAAGTGGTGCTCGCCCAGCCAGACCGAGTCCAGGCCCGACTCCTCGGCGACCTCCGCGGAGCGGACCGCGCGATGCAGCGCCTCTCCCTGGCCCTGCCCGGGGAACTGGGCACCCAACACGAAACTACCAACGCGCATGGACTTTCCTGCTTCCTTGGCTCCGACACGGAGCTCCCCCGCCCGGCATAACCGTCTGACACGTGCCGAGGACACGGCCTGGCGGAGAGATTTGCCGATTGTCTGCAGAATGGGGTTCCGGGCAGGGGGACTTGTGGGGTTCGGTCCCTTCCGGGTACCCGGGCCGGTGCCGCGTAGGCTGGACGGGAACCCTGCTTCCTGTATAGCCCCGTGAGGTGTTCCGTGTCCCCGCGTCGCAACCGACCCAAGGGTGCCGACTCGTCAGGCTCGTCCGGTTCGTCCGGGCGTGGCGCCGAGGACGACCGCGCGAGCCGGTACGGCGGCTGGCAGTCCTCGGTGAGCTGGCAGGGCGAGGAGTGGAGCGTACGGCATGTGGCCGGCGCGAGCGCGCAGGGCAAGAGCTACCGGTGCCCCGGCTGCGACCAGATGATCCCCGACGGGGTGCCGCATGTCGTCGTCTGGCCCGAGCACGCGGGCGTCGACGACCGCCGCCACTGGCACAAGGCCTGCTGGAACGCGAGGGACCGCCGCAACCCGGGGGTGCGGCGGTCCCGTAACGCGCCTCGCTTCTGAGGGAGCCTCGGTGCGGGTTACACGTCCCGCTTCTCCAGCAGGGCGAACGCGGCGCCGAACGCCACGGCCGTGACGCCGAGCGCGATCCACAGCGGGTCCCAGCCGGAGGGGCCGGTCTCGCTGAGCTGGGTGGAGTACCAGACGCCGAGCTGGCTGGGGATCGAGTACTCGAACAGGGCCTCGCGGAGCTTCTGCAGGGACTCGGCGAACATGAAGAGCGCGATGACCAGCGGGGCCAGGAGCAGGCCGATCATGAGGGTGATGGCGCCCGCCGAGTGGCGGATGACCGAGCCGACGGCGAGGGACAGCAGCCCCAGCAGCGCGATGTAGAGGGACACACCGAAGGTGGCCTTCATCCACTCGCCGCCCGAGGGCTCGCGCGCGCCGGTGAACAGCGCCGCGTCCACCATGGCGACGAATCCCGTGGAGACCAGGGTCACGACGAAGGAGATCGCGAAGAACACGATGCCCTTCGCCGCGAGGACCCGGCCGCGTGAGGGGCAGGCGACCATCGTGGTGCGGATCATGCCGGTGCCGTACTCGGAGGCGGTGGTGAGCACGCCGAGCGTGATGATCGGCATGCTGCCCAGGAGCACGCCGAAGAAGCCGAACGACAGCGGGCTCTCGCCCGCGAGGTCGTTCTCCGTGGCGTTGGCGTCGACGATCAGCGCGACCATCATCCCGATGCCGACGACGAGGAGCACGAACACCCCGAGCGTCCACATCGTCGACCGCACCGACCGGATCTTCGTCCACTCGGAGGCGATGGCGTGCCCGAGGTGCGTGCGCACGACCGGGATCGGCGAGGTGTAGCCCGGGAAGACCCCCGGCGCGGCGTACGAGGGACCGGGCGCCCCCTGCCAGACGGGCGCGGCGGCCTGCGGGGACGGGTGCTGCGGGGTGCTCATCGGGCGTCCTCGGGCTGAGTCGTCGGGGCGGCGGCGTCGGAGACGGGCGCGGCCGCTTTCGCAAGCGAGGCGGCCGCCTGGCCTGTGGCCGGGGCGGCCGGTGCCGGCGCGGCGGGCGCACCGACCGGTGCCTGGCTTCCCGCCGGGGCCTGCGGTGCGGGGGCGGCGGCCGGGCTCCCTGCGGGTGCGTGGCGGGCGCCCGCGGGGCCCCTTGCCGGGGCGGCGCCCGCCGGGGGCGCGACCTGGTCCTGCGGGGCGGCGGGCGCCGGGGAAGGCACCGTGCCTCCGGCCGGCGTGGTCCGTGCCGGGGCCTGCGGCGCGGGGTCGGCGGCCGGGCTCCCTGCGGGTGCGTGGCGGGCGCCCGCGGGGCCCCTTGCCGGGGCGGCGCCCGCCGGGGGCGCGACCTGGTCCTGCGGGGTGGCGGGCGCCGGGGGAGGCGCTGTGCCCCCTGCCGGGGTGGCCGGGTGGGCGGGGCTCGCGGTGCCGGTGGGTCGTGCCGGGGTTCCGGCCGGGGGCCCCGGGGTGTCCGGCGGGGTGGGCGCTGCCGGTCCCTGGGCGTACGGGTTGGCCCCGTTCGGGGGCGGCGGGGTGCTGTAGCCGCCGTAGGGCTGTGCGGGCTGCTGTGGGGGCGGTGGGGCGTACCAGCCGGGCTGGCCCTGGCCGGGGACCGGCATGGGCGCTGTGGCGCCGGGCGGCAGCGGCTGCTGGAGGCCGGCCTTCTGGTCGGTGGTCGAACGGTAGTCGACGGCGCCCTGCGTCATCCGCATGTACGCCTCCTCCAGCGAGGCCTGGTGCGGCGACAGCTCCCACAGGCGTACGTCCGTGTCGTGGGCGATGTCGCTGATGCGCGGGAGCGCCAGTCCGGTCACGCGCAGGGCGCCGTCCTGCTCCGGCAGGACATGGCCGCCCGCCGCCGTCAGCGCCCCCGCGAGCTTCTCGCGGAGCTGCGGCTCGGTCTGCGGGGTGCGGACGCGCGCGAAGTCGGCGGAGTTCGCCGAGATGAAGTCCCTCACGCTCATGTCGGACAGCAGCTGACCGCGTCCGATCACGATCAGATGGTCCGCGGTCAGCGCCATCTCGCTCATCAGGTGCGAGGAGACGAAGACCGTGCGGCCCTCCGCCGCGAGGGACTTCATCAGGTTGCGCACCCAGAGGATGCCCTCGGGGTCGAGGCCGTTGACCGGCTCGTCGAACAGCAGCACCTGCGGATCGCCGAGCAGCGCCGCCGCGATCCCGAGCCGCTGCCCCATACCGAGCGAGAACCCCTTGGACCGCCGCTTCGCCACGTCCTGGAGGCCGACCACACCGAGCACCTCGTCCACCCGTCGGGACGGGATGCCCGACAGCTGGGCCAGGGACAGCAGATGGCTGCGGGCGGACCGGCCGCCGTGCACGGCCTTGGCGTCCAGCAGCGCACCGACCTGCCGGGCCGCGTTCGGCAGCCTGCGGTACGGGTAGCCGCCGATCGTGACCGTCCCCGCGGTGGGGTTGTCCAGGCCGAGGATCATCCTCATCGTCGTCGACTTGCCCGAGCCGTTCGGCCCGAGGAAGCCGGTGACGGCGCCCGGCCGTACCTGGAAGGAAAGGTTGTACACAGCGGTCTTGTCGCCGTAGCGCTTGGTCAGGCCGACTGCCTCGATCATGCTCCGCACCCATCGACAGGTTCAGGAAAGCGGGGCACACGCCCCCGTAAGGGTTAGGAGCTTAGCGAGGCGCTGACGGTTCCGCTCAAATGAAGGTAAAGCCCAGAGGTTCACGCGTCTCGTCTCCGCAGGAGCAGCCAGCCCCCGGCGAGCGCCGCCGCCACCCACGCCACCATGATCGCGAGCCCGCCCCAGGGCCCGTACGGAGTGCTGTCGTCGACCGGGGTGACCACCTGCATGATCCTGCTGCCCGCCTGGTCGGGCAGATAGCGGCCCACCTTCCGCGTGGCCGGCACATTGCCGAGGATGTTGGAGATCAGGAAGAAGAACGGCATCAGGATGCCCAGCGACAGCATCGGCGAACGCAGCATGGTGGCCACGCCCATGGAGAACACGGCGATGAGCGTCATGTAGAGCCCGCCGCCGATCACCGCCCGCAGCACCCCCGGGTCCCCGAGGTCCGCGCCGTAGGAGCCGAGCATCGCCTGCCCCAGGAAGAAGGTGACGAAGCTCGTCGCGAGCCCCACGGCGAGGGCCAGCCCCGTGGCCACCGCGATCTTGCTGAAGAGGAAGGTGCCGCGCTGGGGCACGGCCGCCAGCGAGGTGCGGATCATGCCGGTGCTGTACTCGTTGGACACCACCAGCACCCCGAACACGATCATCGCCAGCTGCCCGAGGCTCATCCCCGCGAAACTGATGTACGTCGGGTCGAAGTCCAGCCGGCGGTCGGCGCTCATCGTGTCGTACTCGTGCTTCGACAGCGCCGAGATCAGCATGCCGAGCGCGAGGGTGACCACCACGGCGAGCGAGAGTGTCCACACGGTGGACGCCACCGACCGGATCTTGGTCCACTCGGACCGGACCACCTGGATCGTCGCCATGGTCAGCCCCTCCTCGTCCAGTCGTCGCCCCACTGCCGGTCCGCGGGTCCCCGGCTGTGCGCGTGGTACTCCACCGACTCGGCGGTGAGCTGCATGAACGCCTCCTCCAGCGAGGCCTGCTGCGGGCTGAGCTCATGCAGCACGACCCCGTGCCGGGCGGCGAGCTCACCGATCTGCTCCGGCTTGCCCCCGTCCACCTCCAGCACCCCGTCGCCGTTCTCGACGGCTGTCACCCCGGCGTCGTGCAGCACGTCCAGCAGCCGCTCGCGCTGCGGGGTGCGGATCCGGACGTACGCCCGGGAGTTGCGGGCGATGAAATCGGCCATCGAGGTGTCGGCGAGCAGCCTGCCCTGCCCGATGACGACGAGATGCTCGGCGGTCAGCGCCATCTCGCTCATCAGATGCGACGACACGAACACCGTCCGCCCCTGCGCGGCCAGCGACTTCATCAGATTGCGGATCCAGTGGATGCCCTCGGGGTCGAGGCCGTTCACCGGTTCGTCGAACATCAGGATCCTCGGGTCGCCGAGGAGCGCGCCCGCGATGCCCAGCCGCTGCCCCATGCCCAGCGAGAACCCCTTGGCCTTCTTCCGTGCCACCGCCGTCAGCCCGACGGTGTCCAGCACCTCGTGCACCCGGGCCTTCGGGATGCCGTTGCTCTGCGCCAGACACAGCAGATGGTTGAAGGCGCTGCGCCCGCCGTGCACGGCCTTGGCGTCCAGCAGCGCGCCGATGTACGTCAGGGGGTCCCTGAGGGAGTCGTAGTGCCTGCCGTCGATCCGCACGTCCCCGGCGGTCGGCCGGTCCAGGCCCAGCATCATCCGCATGGTCGTGGACTTGCCGGCGCCGTTGGGCCCGAGGAAGCCCGTGACCATGCCCGGTCTGACGGTGAACGTCAGACCGTCGACCGCGACCTTCTCGCCGTACCGCTTCGTCAGGCCCTCGAGCTCGATCATGCGGCCACGCTAGAACGCCACGAAGCCCGCTGCCACCGCTGGCAGCGGGCTTCGCCCGACGTTCGGCCGGGGTACCCCGAGGGTTACCGGGACTGCTGCGCTGGCACCCCGCGGGACATCGGCTCGTCGTCCGTGGACGGCGCGCCGGCCGCGGCCACCGCGGCACCGGTCAGCGTGGCGAGCATCTCGCGGACGTTCGTCAGCTGGGCGTTGATGCTGTCGCGGCGGTTGGTGAGGGCCGCCAGCTCGCGCTCGGATTCCGAACGGATCCGGTCCGCCTTGGCGTTGGCGTCGGCCACGATGTCCTCGGCCTGACGCTGCGCCGTCTCGACGGTCTGGCGGGCGCGGCGCTCGGCGTCCGTGCGCAGCTTCTCCGCCTCCAGGCGCAGCTGCTCCGCGCGGTGCTCGATCTCCGCGAGCCGCTTCTCCGCCTTCTGCTGACGGGACGCCAGGTCGCGCTCGGACTGCTCGCGGCGCTTGGCCAGGTTGGTCTCGAAGTCGGCGGCGGCCTGCGCGGCCTTGGCGCGGGTCTCCTCGAAGAGGGCGTCCGCCTCCTCGCGCTTGGACTGCGCGTCCTTCTGGGCCTCCTGGCGCAGCTGCGCCGCGTCGCTCTTGGCCTTCTCGACGATCCGGACGCCCTCGTCCTCCGCCTTGGCCTTGCGGTCGGCAGCGAACGACTCCGCGTCGTTGCGCACCTGCTGGGCCGCCGACTCGGCGAGCTCGCGGTGCTGCTCGGACGCGCGACGGGCCTCCTCGCGCAGATCCTTGGCCTCTTCCTCGGCGAGGCGGAGGATCTTCTCGACACGCGCGCCGAGACCGGCGTACGACGGCTCCGCGTCGGTTACCTGGGCCTGGGCGTTCTGCGTCTCGAGGTGGAGCTCCTCGATGCGCTTTTCCAGAGCGGTGATGCGGGCGAGAGCGCTGTCACGGTCGGAGACGAGCTTGGAGATCCGTTCGTCCACCTGAGCGCGGTCGTACCCACGCCGCACTAGCTCGAAGCCGTAGGGGGAAGTGTCGCTCATGGGGTTCCTGTCGAATGAGACCGGTGAGGTGATAGGTGGAATCCTAGGGGCCAGAGCGCTGTGTCATCGAGCGTATGCGTGTTTGATCTGAGGAATGACACCCCTTTTGGGTGGCTGGACGCCGCACCCCTTGCCAAAAACTCAGGGTAAGTGGCCAGACTTTAACGCAATCCACACATTCCGTTAGCCGTCAGAGGGTTTCCCGCCCGATCGCGGCGCGCCGATGCTCGCGCCCGCCCTGACACTCCCGTCCTTGCCCGCGGACGGGATCTCGAAGGACTCCAGCGCCTCCAGCACGTCCTGGACCCGGGAGATCTCGGCGTTGATGTCCTCGCGCCGGCGCACCAGGACCTCCAGCTCGCGCTTGCCCTCCTCGACCGTGCGCCGCGCCTCGCGGATCGCCTCGGCCTTGAGCTCCTCGGCCTCCCTGACCAGCGTCGACTTCTTCTGCTCGGCCTCCTTCAGCAGGCCCTCCGCCTTCTTCACGGCGGCGATGCGGACCTTGCCGGCCTCGGAGTTGGCCTCCGACACCAGCTCCTTCGCCTTGGCCTGCGCCTTGGCGAGCTGCTCCTCGGACGCCTTGATGAGCGCGTCGCAGCGGTCGCCGGTCGACCTCATCGTCTCGGCGGCCTCGCGGCGGGCCCGCTCGTGCAGCGACTCGATCTCGGCCGTGATCCGGTCGCGCAGCTCCTCCGCCCGCTCCCTGATCGCGGTGGCGTCCCGGCGGGCGCCGACGAGCAGCTCGTCCGCGTCCGTA
Source organism: Streptomyces sp. T028 (assembly GCF_048159505.1). Classification (NCBI taxonomy): domain Bacteria; kingdom Bacillati; phylum Actinomycetota; class Actinomycetes; order Kitasatosporales; family Streptomycetaceae; genus Streptomyces; species Streptomyces sp. T028. The sequence continues at coordinate 54,754 of NZ_JBLRVZ010000004.1, read as the reverse complement.
CGAGCCTTCTCCACCCGGCTGTTGCCCTCGCGGGTCGCCTCGGCGACCAGCCGGTCGGCCTCGGTGCGGGCCGCGCCCACCATCGTGTCGGCCTGCGTCTCGGCGTCCGCGGTGGTCTGCAGCGCCTGCTCCTGCGCCTCCGCCAGCAGCTTGTCGACCTCGGCGGTGGTCTCCGTGATGAGCGTGTCGACCTGCTCGGCCGCCTCGGAGCGCCGCTTGTTGGCCTCCTTGCGGGAGGCGTCCAGCGTCTCGTCGGCCTCGTCGCGGGCCACGCTCAGCATGCGGTCGGCCTCCGCCGCCGCCTGCGCCTTGACCCGCTCCGACTCCAGACGGATCCGCTCGGCGGCCTGCTGCGCCGACCCCACCGTCTCGGCGGCCTCGGCCCGCAGCCGCTCCGCGTCCCCGCTCGCGTCCTGGATCAGCTTCTCCGCCCTGGCGACCGACTCGGCACGCACCCGCTCGGCCTCCGCGGCCGTGTCGGCCGTCAGCCGCTCCGCCTCGGCGATGGTCTCCGTCTGCAGCCGCTCGGCCTCGCCGCGCGCCTCGGTGATGAGGGTGTCCGCCTGGGTCGCCGCGTCCGAGCGGATCCGGTTGGCGTCCTCGCGGGCGTCGGCCCGGGTGCGGGCCGCGGCCTGGTCGGCCTCCGCCAGCGCGTCCGAGGCCTCCGTGCGCACCCGCTGGGCGTACGCCGAGGACTCCGCGCGCAGCCGCTCGGCCTCCGCGATCGCCTCGCCGACGGTCCGCTCGGCCAGTTCCTGCGCGGCCTCGGCGGCCTCGCTCGCCTCGCGGCGGATCCTGCTCGCGTCCTCGCTGGCCCGCTCCCGCTCGGCGTAGGCGTCGGAACGGACCCGGTCCGACTCCTCCTCGGCCTCCCGCCGGGTACGGTCCGCGGCGTGTTCGGCGGCCGAGCGCAGCCCGTTGATCTCCTCCTGGGCCTGCTCGTGCAGCCCGGTCACGGAGTCCCGGACCTGCTGCGCGTGCTGTTCGGCAGCGCTGACCATTTCGACGGCGCGCCGGTCGGCCTCCTCGACCAGGCGGACCGCCTCGGTCTGTGACTCCTCCACGCGGTTGCGCGCCGAGGCCAGCAGTTCCTCGGACTGCGCCCGGGCCCGCTCGCGCTCCTGGTCGGCCTCCTGGCGGGCGGAGCCGAGGAGTTCCTCGGCCTCGCGGCGCCGGCGGACGGCCTCCTCCTGGGCGGCGTCCAGCGTCTCGGTCGCCTCGTCGGCCAGCCGCTCGGCGGCGGCCGTGGACTCCGCGCGCACCCGGTCGGCGTAGTCCTGCGCCTCGTTCTTCAGCCGCTCGGCCTCGGCGGCGGCCTCCGACCTCAGGCGTACGGCGACGGCCTCGCCCTCGGCCCGCGAGGCGGACGCGTCGGAGGCGGCCTCGGTGCGCAGCCGGTCGGCCTCGTCGGCGGCCTGCTGCTGCAGCGTACGGATCCGCTCGCCGGCCTCGGTGCGCAGCCGGTCGGCCTCGTCGGCGGCCTCACGGCGGATCCGCGCGGCCTCCTCACGGGCGTCCGTCAGCGCCTGCTCGGCGGAGGCGAGCCGCGCCTCGGCCTCGGTGTGCAGCCGGGTCAGCTCCTCGGCGGCCTCCGCCTGCCGGGCCTCGATCCCCCGCTCGGTCTCCTCGCGCAGCTCCTCCGCCGCACGCTCGGCGTTCGAGGTGATGGTCTCGGCGAGCTCCACCGCCTCCTCGCGGGAGCGCTCGGCCTCGGCGCGGGTGCGCTCCAGGGTCTCCTCGGCCTGCCGGCGCAGCGTGGTGGCGCGCTCGATGGCCTCGGTGCGGACCTTCTCGCTGTCCGCCGTGGCCTTCTGGCGCAGCTCGTCCGCGTCGGCCTTCGCCTTGGACAGCAGCTCCTCGGCCGACCGGGCGGCCTCCTCGATCTGCTGGACGGCCTCCTTGCGGGCCTCCGCGCGGATCTTCTCGCCCTCGGCGACCGCGTCGGAGCGCAGCTGCTCGGCCTCACCACGCAGCCGGCGGGCCTCCTCCTGCAGCTCGACCGTCTTGGCGCGGTACTCCTTGGTGTCGTCCTTCGCGGAGCCCTTGAGCTGCTCGGCGATGTCGTACGCCTCGGAGCGCAGCCGGTCCGCCTCGGCCTCCGCCTCGCGACGGATCCGCTCGGCCTCCTCGGCGGCGGCCCTGGTGGTCCGCTGCGCGTCCTCCTGCGCCTTGTTGAGGACGTCCTCGGCGGTCTTGGCCGCCTTCGACAGCTGGGTGGCGCTCTCCTCGGCGGTGATCGTGCGGGCCTTCTCGGAGGCCTCCGCGACGATCTTCTCGGCCTCGGCGCGGGCGTCGGCGACGACCTGCTCGGCGTCCGCCTTGGTGGCCTCGGCCTCCTGGCTGGCCTCGGTGACCAGCCGGGCGACCTGCTCCTTCGCCGTACGGGTGCGCTGTTCGTTGGCCGACTCGGCGCTCGCGAGCGCCTTCTCGGCGGCGGCCTTGGCCTCGGCGACGACCTTGTCGGCCTCGGACTGCGCCTTGCGCAGCGCCTCCTCCGCCTCGGCCATCCGGGTCTCGGCGGCGCGGCTGAGCTCACCGGCCTGGCGGCGGGCCGTGTCCGATTCGTTCACCGTGGAGCTGCGCAGCGCCTCGGCGTGGTCGGTGGCCTCCTGGGCCTGGGTGGAGGCGGCGTTCAGCATCCGCTCGGCGTCGGTGCGGGCGCGCAGCAGAAGCTGCTCGGCCTCCGCACGCGTCTGCTCCGCGTCGGCCTGGAGCCGCTGGCGGGCCTCCGCGGCCACCCGTTCGGCCTCGGCGCGGGCGGCGGCCACGGCCTGCTCGGCCTCGGCGCGCGACTCGTCCAGCAGCCGGCGGGCCTGGGCCTCGGTGCGGGCGCGCAGCTGCTCCGCCCACGCCACGTTCTCGTTGACGTGCGACTCGACGGTCTGCCGGCGCTCCGCCAGCTCCTGGTCGAGCTGCTGGCGGCGGCTGACGGCCTCCTGGTGCAGCTCGGCCTGGAGCCGGGCCGCCTGCTCGGCGTGCTCCTGGAGGATGCGCTGGGTCTGCGCGCGGACCTGGCTGAGCTCGCGCTCGGCGTCCTGGCGCAGCTGGTCGGCCTGCATCTGCGCGTTGCGCAGCAGCTGCTCGGCCTGGTACCCGAGGTCGCCGCCGTCGAAGGACGGCCGGGACATGAGTGTGCGGCGCGCCTCGTGCAACTTGGCGCGCAGCACCTCGACCTGGTAGCCGAGGTCCTCGGCATGCTGGATCGCCTTCTCACGCTCGGTCTTCAGCCGCTTCATCTCGGCTTCGAACCGTGTGAGGTGGTCGACGTCAGCCGCCGGTTCCCGCTCCTGGCTCTCGTAGCCCCGCACTGCGCGGTCCCATCCGTCCCTGGTCGCAAGCTTCCCGAACGAGCTCCGTCCATCCGCCGAACGGGGCCCCCGGGGAATGGTGTCAGATCAACGACGGAGCATGGGCTGCTGCCCCGACGCTCGTCCCCCGAAACCCGGACCCCGGCAACGTCCCGCCGTCCAAGGCAGCAGGACCGGTCGCCCTGATGGGAGCGACGACCGCCCCCAACCCTACCGGCCCATATGTACGAGGGTCAGTGCTCAGGTGACTCAACAGCCGCCGAAGTGACCAGTTCTGTCAGTACTCCGTGGCAATCCTTGGGGTGCAGGAAGGTGATTCGTGACCCCATGGAGCCGCGTCGCGGCTCTTCGTACAGAACGCGTACGCCCTTGGAGCGGATGTCCGCGGCGTCCGCATCCACATCCGCCGTACCGAAAGCGATGTGGTGGACTCCCTCGCCGTTCTTGTCGAGCCACTTGGCTACGGTGGAGTCCGGGCGGGTCGGCTCCAGAAGCTGCAGGTAGGAGGCGCCGCCGTCGGAGGTGTCGTTGATCTTGAGCATGGCTTCCCGGACGCCCTGCTCCTCGTTGATCTCCGAGTGGAACACCTCGAAGCCGTACGTGGAGCGGTAGAACTCGACGGTCGCGTCGAGGTCGTGACAGGCGATCCCGATGTGGTCGATTCGCGTCAGCATGGTGTTAGTGGAGCGCGGCGGAGATGGTTACGCAACGTGCGCGCGATCACACTGAAGGGCGGATGACGGCACGGAGTGCCACTCAGTACATTCTCGGTAAACCCTCGTTCACTCCTCGGCCAGTGCAGGCCGGTAAGGGGAATCGCAGCTCATGACTGGATCGACTGGAACGACTGGAACGAACAGCAGGACCTCGGTGATCGTCGCGGGCGCCCGTACGCCCATGGGGCGTCTGCTGGGCTCGCTGAAGTCCTTCTCCGGGGCCGACCTCGGCGGCTTCGCGATCAAGGCCGCCCTGGACCGCGCCGGCATCGGCGGCGACCAGGTGCAGTACGTGATCATGGGCCAGGTGCTCCAGGCCGGCGCGGGCCAGATCCCGGCCCGCCAGGCCGCCGTCAAGGCCGGCATCCCGATGAACGTCCCGGCGCTCACCGTCAACAAGGTGTGTCTGTCGGGCCTCGACGCGATCGCGCTGGCCGACCAGCTGATCCGCGCGGGTGAGTTCGACGTGGTCGTCGCGGGCGGCCAGGAGTCCATGACCAACGCCCCGCACCTGCTGCCGAAGTCCCGCGAGGGCTTCAAGTACGGCGCGATCGAGATGCTCGACGCGATGGCGTACGACGGTCTCACCGACGCCTTCGAGAACATCGCCATGGGCGAGTCCACGGAGAAGCACAACACGCGCCTCGGCATCCTGCGCCCCGAGCAGGACGAGATCGCCGCCCTGTCCCACCAGCGGGCCGCCGCCGCGCAGAAGAACGGGATCTTCGAGGCCGAGATCACCCCGGTCGAGATCCCGCAGCGCAAGGGCGACCCGGTGGTCTTCAGCAAGGACGAGGGCATCCGCGGCGACACCACCGCGGAGTCCCTCGGCAAGCTGCGCCCGGCCTTCACCAGGGACGGCACGATCACCGCGGGCACGTCCTCGCAGATCTCCGACGGCGCCGCCGCGGTCGTCGTGATGAGCAAGGCCAAGGCCGAGGAGCTGGGCCTCGCCTGGATCGCCGAGATCGGCGCCCACGGCAATGTGGCGGGCCCGGACAACTCGCTGCAGTCCCAGCCCTCCAACGCCATCGCGCACGCCCTGAAGAAGGAGGGCATCGGCGTCGAGGACCTCGACCTCATCGAGATCAACGAGGCCTTCGCCGCCGTCGCGGTCCAGTCAATGAAGGACCTCGGGGTGTCCACGGAAAAGGTGAACGTCAACGGGGGTGCGATCGCCCTCGGCCACCCGATCGGCATGTCCGGCGCCCGGCTCGTGCTGAGCCTCGCCCTGGAGCTCAGGCGGCGCGGCGGCGGCGTCGGCGCGGCCGCGCTGTGCGGCGGCGGCGGGCAGGGCGACGCCCTGATCGTGCGCGTGCCCAGGGCCTGAGTTCCGGGTCCTGACGGTACGACCATTCGGTGAACGGAGCTGTGATGCAGGACGTCTCCTCGCTGGTCGCCCAGGCCAGGGAAGGCCGGCCCAGGGCCGTGGCCCGGCTGATCTCCCTGGTGGAGGGGGCGTCCCCGCAGCTCCGCGAGGTCATGGCGGCCCTGGCCCCGCTCACCGGCAACGCGTACGTCGTCGGCCTCACCGGCTCCCCGGGCGTCGGCAAGTCCACGTCGACGTCCGCGCTGGTGACGGCGTACCGCAAGCAGGGCAGGCGGGTCGGCGTGCTCGCGGTCGACCCGTCGTCCCCGTTCTCGGGCGGCGCCCTGCTCGGCGACCGGGTGCGGATGTCCGACCATGCCTCCGACCCCGGCGTCTACATCCGCTCCATGGCCACCCGGGGCCATCTGGGCGGCCTCGCCTGGTCCGCCCCGCAGGCGATCCGGGTGCTGGACGCGGCGGGCTGCGAGGTGATCCTCGTCGAGACGGTCGGCGTCGGCCAGTCGGAGGTCGAGATCGCCTCCCAGGCGGACACCAGCGTGGTCCTGCTGGCCCCGGGCATGGGCGACGGCATCCAGGCGGCGAAGGCCGGGATCCTGGAGATCGGTGACGTCTACGTCGTCAACAAGGCCGACCGGGACGGCGCCGACGCCACCGCCCGCGAACTGAACCACATGCTGGGCCTCGGCGAGTCCCGCAAACCCGGCGACTGGCGCCCGCCGATCGTCAAGACGGTCGCCTCCCGCGCCGAGGGCGTCGACGAGGTCGTCCAGGCCCTGGAGAAACACCGCGCCTGGATGGAGGAGCACGGCGTCCTCGCCGAGCGCCGCCGCGCCCGCGCCGCCCGCGAGGTCGAGACGATCGCCGTCACCGCCCTGCGCCGACGCATCGGCGACCTCCACGGCGACCGCCGCCTCGGCGCCCTCGCCGAACGGATCGTCACCGGCGAACTGGACCCCTACCGCGCGGCGGACGAGCTGATCGCGGGCCTCACCGAGAGCTGATCCCTCGTCATACGGCGGCCCTCGCTGGTACGTTGACCCCCATGTTCCTCTCCTTGGCGTAGCGCGCGCACCGAGCCGCCACCCCCACGACGTGGACAGGTGGCCCTCAGGTGTCCCCGCTCACGCCTCCTCCGAGGAACTCTCCGCATGCCTGCTTCCCGCGCGTCCTATCGCGCCGTCCTGCGCCTTCCGCACGCCCGTCGCACCTTCGCCGCCGCCCTGCTCGGCAGGCTGTCGTACGGCATCGTCCCGCTGTCCGTGATGCTCTCCGTGACCCGCGCCTCGGGCTCGTACGCCGTCGCGGGCACCGTGATGGCCCTGTTCGGCGGCACCGCCGTCTTCCTGTCGCCCGCCCGGGCGGCCCTCGTCGACCGGTACGGCCCCCGCCGGGCGCTCCTCGCGATGAACGCCGCCTACCTCGCGCTCCTCGCCCTGCTGACCCTCGGCCTCACCCGCCCCTCCCCGCTCGCCCTGGCCCTGCTCGCCGCGGCCGCCGGGTCCTGCTGTCCGCCGCTCGGGCCGACCATGCGGGCCCTGTGGGGGAGGATCACGCCCGACCGGGCCCTGCTCCAACGCGCCTACAGTCTCGACGGCGTCGCCGAGGAACTCCTCTTCGTCACCGGCCCCCTGCTGGTCGGCGTCCTCGTCGGCTTCGCCCCGCCGGCCGCCGGGATCCTCGTCGGCGCGGCCCTGATGGGCGTGGGGACGGCCGCGTTCGTGGCGTCCCCGGCGGTGCGGGCGGTACCGCCCGGGAGGCGGACCGCGCGGCGCACAGCGGGCGGCGGGCCGCGCCGGCTCCTACGGCCGGTGGCCGCCGCCGCGGCCGTGGGGCTCGCGATCGGGGTGGCCGACCTGCTGATCGTGGCGTTCACCCAGGGCCGTGGGTACGGCGGGTCGAGCGCGGCCTGGCTGCTGGCCTCGATGTCGGCGGGCAGTGCCGTCGGCGGGCTGGCGCACGGGGCCGTCTCCTGGCGGGCCGCTCCCGGGGCACGGCTGCCGCTGCTCACGGCTGGGCTCGGACTGGCCCTGTGCGCCGCCGGACTGGCACCGGGTGTCATCACCCTCGCCACCGCCGTCGCGGCCGTCGGGTTCTTCGTGTCGCCGACGATCACCACCGGGTATCTGATGGCCGACGAGAGCGCCGCCCCCGAGGCCCGGGTGCGGGCCGGGGCCTGGGTCAACACGGCCGTCAACGCGGGCAGCACGGTCGGTACGGCGGTGGCGGGCGCGCTGGCCGGGCGGGCGCCGGTGACGGTGTGCTTCGCGATGACGGGCGCGGTGGTGCTGATGACGGCTGCGGCCGTCACCGCGCGTCCGCAGGGGGTCGGCCGTCGAGTTCCGGCGTGACCTCGCAGAATTCGGTCGGCGGCCTCCTGGTGACGCGAGAGTCTCAGTGACACGCCGTCTGCACGGCGTGTCACTGAGACTGTGGGCCCACTTGGTCCCGTCCGCGTCGTGGGTGTGTCTACGGGCGTCCCCGCTGGCCGCGCAGATGCTCCGCGATCGGCTTCAGGGACTTGTCGAGGTCCACGAGGGTCTCGGGGGCGAGGAGGTCGATGAAGTGCCGGCGCACGGACGCCACATGATGCGGGGCGACCTTCATCATGGTCTCCATGCCGTGCTCGGTCAGGACCGCGTAGAGCCCCCGGCGGTCGGACTCGCAGTTCTCGCGGCGCACCAGGTTCGCGTTCTCCATGCGGGTGATCTGGTGCGAGAGACGGCTCTTGGACTGGAGGGTGGCGGACGCGAGGTCGCTCATGCGCATCCGGACGTCCTCCGACTCGGAGAGGTTCACCAGGATCTCGTAGTCGTTCATGGTCAGGCCGAACGGCTGCAGGTCTTTCTCGAGCTGGTACGTCAACAGCCTGTTGACCTCCAGGTGGGTGCGCCAGGCGCACTGCTCCGCATCGGTCAGCCAGCGCGTGGCCGTTTCGGTCTCCATATGTGAAGTCTACCTAAAATGTTGAAAGGCGAACTAGTGGCGGTGGTGTGACGGCGGGCACGCGTTCGATGTCACACTCCGCAGACTACCGCTCACAGCCCGAAGCGACGCTGGAGGTCTCCCACCTGTCCGGGAAGGCGCGGTACGCCGCTCTGACCGCCATGCCCACCCGGGGCACCTGGCATTCCACCCCCGCCGGGCACTCCCGGCTCATGCGGAACGGCCCCCGTGGCCTGCTCGGCCATGAGGGTCTCGGTCGACTGCAGCAGCACCGTGCCGGCGCCGACGAACTCGAACTGGTGCTCCTCCCCGGAGGCCCCGCCGAGGCCCGTCAGTGCACGTAGACCGCCCATGACACCTGTCATGTACCCGTGGTCGTAGTGATGGCACGGGGAGGGGCAGTCGGCCCAGCCGACGAGTGCCTGGGGGTCCACCCGGAGGGGAGGTTCCATGAACACCACCGGGCCGTTGGATGCGGCCACGAACTTGCCGGTTCCGATCAGCGTGAGAAATCCCGGCACGATCGACTGCTTGAGGGACAGACTTGGCTGAAAAGCGAGCAGATTGCCCGAGCGAATGGTCAGGTTGCCGTCTTCGAGGTCGTACGAGTTCACATCGAAGGCCCGGTCGGCGAGGAGCATCTTGCCCGAGCCCTCCGCCACGACCCAGTCGCTCGCGTGCAGAGGCGAATGGAACGACGTGCGCACCAGCCGGTCCAGTCGGCCGTGCCCGATGCCGTTGAAGTCGATCGAGCCGTAGTAGGCGATCATCTTGCCCTTCTGCAGGAACCACTGGCTCCCCTTCAGTTCCACACAGAAGGTGTAGCTGTTGACGTTGTCGTCGACCGGGAGGGTCATCGGGTCGTACACGGTGGGGCCGGCGGGGCCCGCGCCCGCGCCCGGGTAGTGGCTCACAGCTTCTCCTCCGACGCCTGGACGAACACCGCACCGCTGCCGCTGAGCTCCAGCTGGAAGGCCTCGCCGGAGCCGCGCCCCACCATGTCCCGCCAGCCGAGCGCCGTCGACAGCTTGTTGCGGACGTCGCCGTGATGGGCCACGTAGGCCTGGGGGTCGACATGGACCGGGCGCTGCGGGGTGATCGGGATCTCGAAGACGCCGCCGTGGGCCATCACGGCGACCGCGCCGTGTCCCTTCAGCGTCGTGGTGAACAGGCCCTGGCCGCTGACCTGGCCCCGGACCATGCCCATGACGCCGCCCTGGGAGCCCAGGAACATCGTGCCCTGCTGGAGGGTGCCCTCGAAGGCGAGGAGGCGGTCCGCCTCCACGTACAGGGTGTCGCCGGTGAGCCGGATGACCTGGACGTGGTGGCCGCCGTGACCGAAGAGGACCGTGCCGCTGCCCTCGACCGTCATCAGCGGGGTGTCCTCGTTGGCGAGGCGCCGGCCGATCATGGACATCACGCCGCCCTGGCCGCCCTGCATGTTGGGAGTGAAGGAGACCTCGCCGTGGTACGCCAGCATGGCGCCCCGCTGACTGAACAGCCGCTGGCCGGGGACGACGGTCGCCTCGACCATTTTGGAGTTGATCTCTCGGAAGGTCACCTCAGACGTCCCCCGCGATCGTGTTGCGCTCGCTCGGCTGGACGTACACCAGGCCGTCCCCCTCGAAGCGGATCTGGAAGGCCTCGCCGCCACCCTCGCCCATGAACGTGCGGAACGTCACACCGGACTGGAAGGACTGACGGACATTGCCCTGGTGCGCGATGTACGCCCCCGGGTCGACGGTCAGCGGGTACTGCGGGCTGATACGCAGCACCACGGCCGGTCCGTCCGAGGTGATCGCGGCCTGGCCATGGCCCTCCACCGTCGTCGTGAACAGCCCGTTGCCCTGGGAGGCGCCGCGCAGGCCGGTGAAACTCGTCCCCGTCCTCAGGCCCGCGTCCGTCGCGAGCAGGTTGCTCGACTCCACGTAGAGCTTGTCTCCCTGGAGGTTGACGAGGTTGATCTCGGATGCGCGGTCGGCGAACCAGCACGTCCCCTGTCCTCTCACCTCCATCACGGTCATCTGTTCGCCGGTGAGCCGCCGGGTGACCATCCCCCGGATCCCCTCACCGCCGCCACTGAGCTTCTTGAAGGCCATCTGACCGTCGTACGCGACCATCGAGCCGTTCTTCGCCTTCACGGCGTCCCCGGTCATGTCGACGGCGAGCACCTTGCTGCCTTGCAGTCGGAACATCGCCACGCTGCGAAGGTAGCGGGCCTGCGGGTGCGCCGAACAGCACCTGTGGGTGGAGAACGACCCTGAGCGCACCCCTAGGTGAACCGTTTGCCACAATGGCCGAATGCTTGTGCGCGCGTTCACAAGCACCCGGACCGACGCACTTCCCCTGAAGCCTGCCGAAACCCCCGAAGTCCCCCGAAGGTGACCCCCGTGGACCTGAAGACAGCCTCCGCCCTCCGCCGCCTCCGTCTGGTCTCCGCCCCGGAGGCCGTCTCGTTCCTGCTGCTGCTCGTCTGCTCGGTGCTCAAGCGCACCACCGACTTCAACGCGGTGCCGGTCATGGGCATGATCCACGGCGTGCTGTTCATCCTGTACGTCCTGTTCTGGGCGGACGCCTGGAACCGCACCAAGTGGCCCCTGAAGACGGCTGCCCTCTACTTCGTCCTCTCCGTCCTGCCGACCGGCGGCTTCTTCGCCGAGCGCCGGCTGCGCCGCGAGGCCGAGGACGCGGTGATCGCCTCCCGCGCCCGCAAGGAAGGGGTCGTGAACGCATGATCGTCGCCTTCTCCGTCACCCCCCTCGGCGTGGGCGAAGAGGTGGGGGAGTACGTCGCCGACGCCGTCCGCGTGGTCCGCGAGTCCGGCCTCCCGCACCGCACCGACGCCATGTTCACCTCGGTCGAGGGCGACTGGGACGAGGTCATGGACGTCGTCCGACGCGCCGTCGCCGCCGTGGAGGAACGCGCCCCCCGCGTCTCCCTCGTCCTCAAGGCGGACATCCGCCCGGGCGTGACGGACGGTCTGACGTCGAAGGTGGAAACGGTGGAACGCCACCTGGCCCGCCAGGCCGACTGACGCGATGCGGACCCCGGCCCGCCTTCCTTTGGACGAGCAGCTCACCGCCCTGCGGACCGTGCTGAGCCGCAACGAGGTCCTGCTGGAGGTCCTGCACCGGACGGCGACTCTGGAGCTGCCCGGCTGGTACCTGACGGCGGGCTGCCTGTTCCAGACCGTGTGGAACGTCGTCACGGACCGACCCCCGCAGGCCGGCATCAAGGACTACGACCTCTTCTACTTCGACGACACCGACCTGTCCTGGGACGCCGAGGACGCGGTGATCAGGACGGGGCGGGAGGTCTTCGACGGGCTGCCCGCCGAGGTCGAGATCCGCAACGAGGCGCGGGTGCACCTCTGGTACGAGGAGAAGTTCGGCGTGCCCTGCGCGCCGTACGCCTCCACCGAGGCCGCCATCGACTCCTTCGCCGCGACCACCTGCTGTCTGGGTGTGCGCCTGGAGCCGGACGACCGCTGGCGCGTCTACGCCCCGCACGGGCTGTCCGACGTGTTCGGCCTCGTCGTCCGCCCCAACCCCGTGCTCGCCCCGCGCGCGGTGTACGAGGCGAAGGCCGCGCGGTGGAGGGCGCAGTGGCCCGGGCTGACGGTGCTGGAGTGGCCCTCCGGCGGCGGGGGCGAGGGCGGGGACGGTGGCGGGGCCGGGGCCGCGGGGCGTTCAGCGGCGGGCTGAGGCGCGGCGCAGGTACTGCCGTACCGCCCGCTGGGCCACCGGGCCGAGTTCCTCCAGGGCGGCGACCAGGACGCCCAGTTGTTCCAGGGCGTCCAGGGCGCTGGTCGCGCCGCGCGCGTCGACGCCTTCGTACAGTTCGATGCCGACGAAAGAGGCCGCCACCGCTCGGGCGAGGCCGGGCGGGTCGGTGAACTCCCCGAACGGGGTGCCCGTGAGGACGCGTTCGAGGACCTTCTCGATCTCCGCGATCCACAGGTCGAGGCCCGCCGCCGTGGCCGGGCCGAGCGCCGCGTGGGTCTGGGCGCCGGCCAGCAGCTGGCCGAGCAGCGCGACATGGCCGCCCGCGCGCTCCTGGTCGTGGATCTCGCGCCCCAGGGCGAGGAGTTCGGTCAGCGAGCCGACCGTGGCGAAGCGGGGGCGGTAGCGCGACACCGTGCGCTCCGCGCCGTACCGGCAGGCCGCCGCGAGCAGTTCGTCCACCGAGCCGAAGTGGTAGAAGACCAGCGCCTGGTTGACGCCGGCGGCCGCCGCGACCGTACGCGCCGACGTCCTGGCGATGCCCTGCTCGGTGAGCGTGCGCAGAGTGCCTTCCAGCAGCTTGGTCTTCGTGTCCTGGGCGGTCTTGGGGGCCGGGGCGGTCATCGTGGCTCCCCTTCGGTGCATGGAAGATGGTCAATTCGGGTGAATTGCAAGTCCCACCGGTGGCGCAGTGACGGGTCCTGTGTTCGAGCCCAGACCTCGTCGAGATCGGCCCGGATCCGAGCCTCCGTGTAGATCTTCATACGAATCCCCCAGGTCGGGGCGTGTTTGAGCGACCGCTCAAACTCCCGGCGAAGGACGCTACAACCGTTTGAGCGGTCGCTCAATAGGACGACCGGGGGACGGGTTTCGACCCGGCGGGCCCTGGCTAATCTCTCCCGGTGTCGATCAAGTCCTGTGTGATGAACCGTTGTTCGGCCGCCGTCCTCCTGGCGGCCTCGCTGGCCTTCCTCGCGCCGGGAGCCGGTGCACACGTGCGTGCGGAACGCTCCGGCCACGCGTGCGTGCTCGCACCCGGCGAGCTGACCGTGGACGATCTGCCCGCCGGCTCCTCGGTGACGCGCTGCGGCGCCGTGGGCCGCCTGGTCACCCACGGCGGCGCCGGCCTCACGGTCCCCGAACCCGGCATGAAGGTCAGCGTCGACTCCCTCACGGCGGACGGTTCCACCCACGGCTTCACCCTGGCCGTCGCCGCCGACGGCACGGTGTCCTACGGCTACGACGACCACGACGGCCGCCGCGACGACGGCCGCCGCGACGACAACGGCCGTGACGCCCTCGGCCGCGCCAACGCGAAACCCAGGGCATCGGCGGGCAGCCGTGCGAATGCCCCCGCCCCCTGCACGGACACCGCCTACGCCGTCGCCGACCGCAAGGAGTACGGCACGTACGAGTGGTTCGTCGGCGACGGCCCCCAGCCGGGCGACCTGCCCCGCCGCCAGGTCCGCATGGCCTTCGAGGAAGGCATCACCGCCATCATCCGCGGCCGCAACGTCTGTGGACTCGCCGACACCATCAGGGCGCGCGCGAGGTTCCTGGCCGCCACCGGTCGCGAGGCCGGCATCGACCACCTGGCCCGCTGCACCCACCGGGACGGCCTGAACGTCTGGGACGCCGGGGACCTCAGCAGCGACAGCGTCGCCACGACCTGCTCCTGGAGCCGCCCCGTCTCCCGCGGCCCGGACCGGCTGATCGAGGCGGACGTCCGCTTCAACATCCACGACTACACGTTCACCGACGACCCCACGGGCGCCTGCGACGACGCCTACGACATCCGCAGCGTCGCCACCCACGAGGCCGGCCACGTCTTCGGCCTGGGCCACGTCGGATCCGGCCACGACAACCTCACCATGTACCCGAGCTCCTTCGCCTGCTCCGCCACCGCCCGCACCCTCGGCAGGGGCGACGTGCTGGGCCTGCGCAGCATCTACTGAAACCGGCGTACGCCGGGCGCACGGACGTCCGAGCGCCCGGCGGACCGAAAGCCGAGACAGGGCTGACCGCGATATGACCGGCGGGTAGGGTCGATTCCGTGCCGAAGCCGCTCAGTCTCCCCTTCGATCCCATCGCCCGAGCCGACGAGCTCTGGAAGCGGCGGTGGGGCAACGCGCCGTCCATGGCGGCGATCACCTCGATCATGCGCGCGCACCAGATCCTGCTCGCCGAGGTCGACGCGGTGGTCAAGCCGTACGGGCTGACCTTCGCCCGCTACGAGGCGCTGGTGCTGCTCACCTTCTCCAAGGAGGGCGAGCTGACCATGTCCAAGATCGGCGAGCGGCTCCAGGTGCACCCCACGTCGGTGACGAACACCGTCGACCGCCTGGTGAAGTCGGGGCTGGTCGCCCGGCGTCCCAACCCCAACGACGGCCGTGGCACCCTCGCCGTCATCACCGACAAGGGCCGCGAGGTCGTCGAGGCGGCCACCCGCGACCTCATGGCGATGGACTTCGGGCTCGGCGTGTACGACGCGGAGGAGTGCGCGGAGATCTTCGCGATGCTGCGTCCGCTGCGCGTCGCGGCACACGACTTCGACGAGGACTGACCCCGGCCTCGGCGCGGACCGACCCGGCTTCGGCGAGGGCCGACCCGGCTTCGGCGAGGGCCGACCCGGCCCAAGATCTACCGGAACGGGCGGTTACGCTCGACGGCATGAAGAAGAGCGTGCTGACCCGCTACCGCGTGATGGCCTACGTCACCGGTGTGCTGCTGGTCCTGCTGACCCTGGGCGTCATCGCCAAGTACCTGCTCGACCTGGACGGCGCGGACAGCTTCACGCGCGCGGTCGGCATCGCGCACGGCTGGCTGTACGTCCTCTACCTGGTCTTCGCCTTCGACCTGGGCTCCAAGGCGAAGTGGCCGGTCGCCAAGCAGCTGTGGGTGCTGCTCGCCGGGACCGTCCCGACGGCCGCGTTCTTCGTGGAGCGCAAGGTGACGCGCGAGCTGGAGGAGCGGGTCGCCGACGCCACGCCGGACGCCGTCAAGGCGTAGACGTCGTAGGGGCGCGGTCCCCAAGGCATACACCTCACCGCCGTACACACGCGTGCGTACGGCGGTGTCCCGCCACCGTTTACTAGGAAGCCCTAGTAAGTTTGAAGGCATGGACGCGGACGCCATCGAGGAGGGCCGTCGCCGCTGGCAGGCCCGGTACGACGCCTCGCTCAAGCGTGAGGCGGACTTCTCGACGCTCTCCGGGGATCCCGTGGAGCCGGTCTACGGCCCCCGCCCCGGCGACAGGTACGAGGGCTTCGAGCGGATCGGCTGGCCGGGCGAGTATCCCTTCACGCGCGGCCTGTATCCGACCGGCTACCGGGGCCGCACCTGGACGATCCGCCAGTTCGCCGGGTTCGGCAACGCGCGGCAGACCAACGAGCGCTACAAGCTGATTCTGGCCCACGGCGGCGGGGGCCTCTCGGTGGCGTTCGACATGCCCACGCTGATGGGCCGCGACTCCGACGATCCCCGCTCCCTCGGCGAGGTCGGGCACTGCGGGGTCGCCGTCGACTCGGCCGCCGACATGGAGGCCCTGTTCCGGGACATCCCGCTGGGCGACGTCACCACGTCCATGACGATCAGCGGACCGGCCGTCCCCGTCTTCTGCATGTACGTCGTCGCCGCCGAGCGCCAGGGCGTCGACCCGTCCGCCCTCAACGGCACGCTCCAGACGGACATCTTCAAGGAGTACATCGCGCAGAAGGAGTGGCTCTTCCGCCCGGAGCCGCACCTCCGCCTGATCGGCGACCTGATGGAGTACTGCGCGGCGGCCATCCCGGCGTACAAGCCGCTCTCCGTCTCCGGCTACCACATCCGCGAGGCGGGCGCGACGGCCGCGCAGGAACTCGCGTACACCCTGGCCGACGGCTTCGGCTACGTCGAACTGGGCCTGAGCCGCGGCCTGGACGTCGACGTCTTCGCGCCGGGCCTCTCCTTCTTCTTCGACGCGCACGTCGATTTCTTCGAGGAGATCGCCAAGTTCCGCGCGGCACGCCGCATCTGGGCCCGCCGGCTGCGGGACGTCTACGGCGCACGGTCCGAGAAGGCCCAGTGGCTGCGCTTCCACACCCAGACCGCCGGCGTCTCGCTGACCGCCCAGCAGCCGTACAACAACGTGGTGCGTACGGCGGTGGAGGCGCTCGCGGCGGTCCTCGGCGGAACCAACTCTGCACACCAACGCCCTCGACGAGACCCTCGCCCTGCCGAGCGAGCAGGCCGCGGAGATCGCGCTGCGCACGCAGCAGGTGCTGATGGAGGAGACCGGAGTCGCCAACGTCGCGGATCCGCTGGGCGGTTCGTGGTACGTCGAGCAGTTGACGGACCGGATCGAGGCCGACGCGGAGCGGATCTTCGAACAGATCGGGGAGCGGGGCCTGCGCGCCCACCCCGACGGACAGCACCCCGTCGGGCCGGTCACCTCGGGGATCCTGCGCGGCATCGAGGACGGCTGGTTCACCGGCGAGATCGCCGAGTCCGCCTTCCGCTACCAACAGGCCCTGGAGAAGGGCGGGAAGCGGGTCGTCGGGGTGAACTGCCACGAGGGCTCGGTCACCGGGGACCTGGAGATCCTGCGGATCAGCCATGAGGTGGAGCGGGAGCAGGTGCGGGTCCTGGCGGAGCGCAGGGCGCGGCGGGACGACGCCCGGGTGCGGACCGCGCTGGACGCCCTGCTCGGTGCCGCGCGCGACGGCTCGAACATGATCGGGCCGATGCTGGACGCCGTACGCGCAGAGGCGACGCTGGGCGAGATCTGCGACGCGCTGCGGGACGAGTGGGGGGAGTACACCGAACCGGCCGGGTTCTAGGCCGGACGGGGAGATGAAGGGGCGGGTTTCATTCCGTTAGTGGAGAACTCGTGAAGGTGTGGTCCGCTTTGCTTCTTTCTGGTGCCCCTTGAGTTCTTGGTGAAGATCCTTTGATCTTCCTTTGGAGATCATCCCGTGAGAGCGTCACGGGGTAAGCGGCGGCGCCGGTTCGTGGGGGCGAGCGCTGGCGCATGCCGCACGGGGGCGTCGCTGCGGCGACCATGCTTCGTCTGTCATGTCCATGTCTGCCCTGTGTTGTTCGGTGCTGCCGAACGTCGAAGAGATTGTTGGGCAGATCTGCATGCCACCGTTCAGAGACGTCGGCAGACGCCGACGGCGTATGCGTGACGCGGTGACGAGAGGTGTCAGCGGGACAGCTCTCCTCACCGCCGCCGCCGTGCTGATGGGCCTGGTGCAGGCCGCACCGGCCGCGGCCGACACCACACCTGAGGAAGACACCGGCTTCTACCGCAACAGCGTCGGCGACTCCACGCGGCTCGACCGCTGCCTCGCCGGCGTGGCGCTGCACTACGGCGGCGCCAACATGAAGGCCAAGGCCATCGAGGGCCTCAAGGGCACCAGCGAAGAGCTGTACGCCGTCATCGGGGACCGCGGTTGGATCAGTCTCGGTCCGCTGGGCCAGGCGTCGGACGCGGACAGGGATGCCGGGCTCGCCTACCGGGACGCCTCCAACGCCCGTACCGAGGCGCTCGACGCCGCCAACACGCCGTATGCCCGATCGGCGTACGCCAGCGACGACATGATGTGGGATCCGCCCGCGTTCGACGCGGACGTACGGCAGTTCACGCTGTTCACCCAGGAGGAGCTGGCCGGCCGGCTCGGCTGGGAGGGGCACAGCAACGCCAGTGCCGAGGCGGTCGCCCGGGCCAAGGAGATCACCGAGGCGAACCGGGACTCCAACGAGATGGCGGAGAACTGGGCCGCCGACGACATGCTCTCGGATGCCTCCGTCAACCAGAAGCAGTTCTCCGGCGGCACGACGGCCAGTGACATCGCCCTCTACCTCAAGCACGGCGGCTTCCTGAAGGAGGCGCCCGCCGAGGGGTCCGCGCAGTACCGGATCATCGTCGAGGACCTCAAGCAGGCCTGGGCCGCCTGCGACTACCAGAACCCGGTCGACGTCCGGCGCGTGCTCAACGGCCCGGTGATGACCGCGATGGCCGAGTGGGAGCTCGAATACGCCTCTCAGGCGACCCCGCGCGCCACGATCATCCAGGCGGAGGCGGCCGCCGCCGTCGCCACCCGTGAAGCCACGGACGACATGATCGAGGCGATCGGTCAGGCGTGGCTGGCCGAGCAGATCCTGACCTGGCGCAAGTACTGGCAGGACAAGCTCGCCGCCGACCCGGACGCGCTCGACCCGCCTGACCAGGCGTTCTACGACAAGGCCGACGCCGACCTCGCCGCCGCCCGCAACAACGTGGCCGCGCTCGTCACCTCGGCCGAGCAGCACGCTGCCGCCGCCGCGACCGCCGCCCAGAAGGCGGCCACCGCGCAGCAGGAGGCGTGGGGCATCGCCGACGCCACCGACGTGCCGCGCGGGCGCGGACTGATGTACGCCCAGCAGTCGGTGCAGGTCGCCCGTGCCTCCAGCGCGGCCGCCGAAGCCGCCGCGAAGGCGACGCGCACCGCCCTGGAGGCGGCCAACGCGACCGTCGCCGACAGCGAGACCCTGCTGGCCAAGGCGCAGACCCAGTCGCACGCGATCAACACCGAGTTCCGCCGGATCGCCGCGCAGGAAGCCGCCGCACAGGCCAAGGCCGCCGCCGACACCGCGGACGCCGAGGCGAAGGCCGCCGCGGACAGCGCCACCGCCGCCAAGGCCGCTCAGGCCACCGCCGAGAAGGAGGGCGACGAGGCCCGCGAGGCCGCGGCCACCGCGCAGACCCAGCGCGCCAAGGCAGAGGTGGAGAAGGCCACCGCCGTCGCCTCCCGGGTCGGCGCCGCCGCCGAGCGGGCCAAGGCGCAGGACGCCGAGACACAGGCCGGTACCCAGAAGACCGCCGCCGAGGAGGCCAAGTCGGCCGCCACGACGGCCGCCGCCACCGCCAAGGACAAGCGGACCGCCGCCGACACCAAGGCGAAGGCCGCCGCCACCGCGCGCGCCGCCGCCGTGGCCGCGCTGCAGAAGAAGCAGGCCACCGCCGCCCGCGCCGCCGCGCTCCAGGCCGCCGCCGCTGCCGCCGAGGGCACCTCGACCGCCGACGAGACCCGCGAGGCGGCCGACAAGGCCCGTACGGCCGCGCAGGACGCCGCGACCGCTGCCACCGCCGCGCAGACCGCCGCCGACGAGGCCGAGGCCGCCGCCGTGGCCGCCCGTTCCGCCGCCACGAAGGCGGAGGCCGCGGCCGAGCGCGCCCAGGCCAGTGCCGATGAGGCCTGGTCGTCGTACCTGAAGGCGACCGGCGCCGCCGCGAACGCGCACGCCGCTGCCGCCACCGCGCTGGACGCCGCCCAGGACGCGGCCCTGCGCGCCGACAACGCGGCCACCGCCTCGGAGAACGCCACCGAGTCGGCGAAGAAGGCCGCCGAGGAGTCCTCCGCCGCGGGCATCGAGGCCGCGTCCGCCGTCACCACGGCCGCCACCGCGTCAGGACGCGCCTACGCCGCCGGACAGGCCGCGCTGGCCGCCCGCGACAGCGCGGGGCAGGCCATCGCCGCCGCCAACGAGGCCGTGGCCATCGGCACGCCGTACCAGGAGAAGGACGCCTCGGCCGCGTTCGCCGTACTCGTCGGCCAGACGTCGAAGACCCTGGCCGAGCAGCAGGCGGCGGCCGCGGAGGCGAAGGCGGCCGAGGCCGCGGAAGCCGCCGAGGCCGCGCAGCAGGCCGCCGAGCAGGCGCTCGGGGACGCCAAGATCGCCGCAGAGGCCGCCGCGCAGGCGGCCGCCGACTCGGTGCGCGCGACCCAGGCCGTCGCCCGCGCCCAGGCGTCCGCTAGCGAGGCCCAGGCCGCGCAGAAGGCCGCACAGCAGGCGGCCGAGTCCGCGTCCGGCTACGCCCAGCAGGCCGGTTCGGACGCCGTGAGCGCCCGTAACACCGCCGGTGAGGCCGAGACCGAGGCCGCCCAGGCGGACCGGGAGGCCACCGAGGCCGAGCGCAGCGCCGCCCAGGCCCAGGAGCAGGCCTCGCGCGCGGCCGGTGCCGCGAGCGACGCCGCGAACGAGGCAACCGAGGCCGAGCAGAACGCCAAGGACGCCGAGGCGAAGGCGGCCGACGCCGACGCCGACAGCAACGCCGCCGAGGACGCCGCCGCCCAGGCCGAACAGGAACAGCGCGAACAGAACGAGGCCGAGCGGCAGGACGCCCTGAAGGACGGCAACACGCCGATCGAGGGCGGCAGCGCCAACTGGGCCGTGCTCGGCGCGCAGGAGAAGCAGATCCTGCTCGACTCCTGCGGCCAGACCTGTGTCGACGCCTACCAGGACGCGCTGGCCGCGGTCTCGGTGGATCTGGTCGAGTGGACGTCCGCGAACGGCGGGCAGATCCTTCTCGACGAGTTCGGCACCGCCAAGGTCAAGCAGTGCCTCGCGGTCGACGGCACCGAGTCCTGCCTGTGGGACCTCGTCGACATCCCGTCCTCCTCGGTGATCGTCGGCCGGATCCCGGCCCTCGCCGAGGCCATCGAGAAGGTCAGCGACGGCGTCCGGCAGATCTTCCTGGACGCCTACAACGGCCGGGCCAAGCTGGTCGAACTGACCCGTCTCATCAGCGAGAAGCGCAGCACACCCCGCCGGGACCAGTGCATCGCCGGAGTCGCCCTGCACGTGGGCGGCGCCAACATGAAGGCCAAGGCCATCGAGGGCCTGACCGGCACCGCCGCCGAACTGCACGCCGTCGTCGGCGACAGCGGCATGATCGGCCTCGAACCGCTCGGCCAGGCCAGCAGCAAGGACCGTACGGCGGCCCTCGCATACCGGGACGCCTCCGCGGCCCGCACCTCCGGTCTGGAGGACGCCAACCGTCCGTACGCGCTCAGCTCGTTCAGCGACGAGATCTCGCTGCACGCGCCCGAGTTCGACGCGGCCGTCCTGCAGTTCACCCTGTTCACGCAGGAGGAACTCGCCGGCAGGCTCGGCTGGGACGGGCACAGCAACGCCGGTGCCGAAGCCGTCACCAAGGCCCGGCAGATCACCGAGGACAACCGCGGCAAGGACATCTGGAACGACTGGGCCGCGGACGAGATGCTCCGCGACACGGCCGTCAACCAGACGAGGTTCGCGGGCGGTACGACGGCCACGGACATCGCCTCCTACCTGCGACACGGCGGCTTCCTGAGCGAGACCCCGGCCGCGGACTCGGCCGAGTTCCGCTACGAGGTCGAGAACCTCAAGCAGGCCTGGTCGTCCTGCGACCACCAGGACCCGGTCGACCCGAACAACGCCCTGGGCGCGGTCGTCTCCGCGGCCACCGCCGAGTGGAACGCGGAGTACGCCGCCCAGGCCGCCCCGCGTGCCGCGATCCTCCAGGCCGAGGCGGACGCCGCCGCGGCCACCCGTGAGGCCACCGACGACATGATCGAGGCGATCGGTCAGGCGTGGCTCGCCGAGCAGATCCTGCTCTGGCAGAAGTACTGGCACGACAAGCTGGAAGCCGACCCGAACAGCATCCTCAAGCCCAAGAAGGCGCTGTTCGACCAGGCCAACAGCGACCTCGCGCGTGCCCGCGGCAAGGTGCAGGCGCTGGTCACCTCGGCCCAGCAGTTCGCCAAGGCCGCTTCGGATGCCTCCGCCCGTGCGGTGACGGCGCAGCAGCAGGCATACGAGATCGCCGACGCCGCCGAGGTGCCGCGCGGCCGGGGTCTGGTGTACGCCCAGCAGTCGGTGCAGGTGGCCCGAGCCTCCGGGGCCGCCGCGACCGCCGCCGCCAAGGCGACGGAGACGGCCCTGAACGCGGCCAACGCCACGGTCTCCACCTCGCAGGCGCTGCTGGCGCTGGCGCAGACCGAGGCGCACGCGGTCAACACCGAGTTCCGCCGCATCGCCGCCCAGGAGGCCGCCGCCCAGGCGAAGGCCGCCGCCGACAGGGCCGACGCATACGCCACCTCCGCCGCCAACAACGCGGCCATCGCGAAGAAGGCCAAGGAGGACGCGGCCGCCGCGGAGGAGCAGGCCCGCCAGGCCGCCGCCGACGCGCAGCGGACCCGCGCCGTCGCCGAGCTGGAGCGCGCCAACGCGGCGGCCTACCGGGCCACCGCCGAGCACGAGCGGGACATCGCCGCCGGCCACGAGGCCGACGCCGTCGCCCAGGGCCGGATCGCGAGCGACGCCCGCACCTCCGCCGAGGCGTCCGGCGTGGTCGCCTCCGACCAGCGGAAGGTCGCCGAACAGGCCGAGAAGGACGCCGTCGCCGCCCGCGACAACGCCCTGGAGGCCGAGCAGCGGCGTGACTCGCTGATCGCGAAGGCGGAGGCACTGGAGGCCAACGCCGCCGCCGACGAGGGGACGGAGGCGGCCGAGGCGTCCCGCGCCGCGGCCACCGACGCCCGCTCCGCCGCGAACACCGCCACCACGGCGGCCACCAACGCCCGCGCGTCGGCGAACGCGGCCACGGCCGCCGCCGTCAACGCGCGCGAGGCCGCCACCAAGGCGCAGGGCGCCGCGTCCCGGGCCCGGGCCGCGGCCGACGCCACCTGGGCGTCGTACCTGGTCGCCGTCGGCGCCGCGTCCACCGCGCACGCGAAGGCGGCCGAGGCCATCGACGCCTCCGAGGCGGCCGCGGCCGACGCCGCGGGCGCCAAGGCGGAGTCGGAGAAGGCGAACACGGCGGCCAAGACCGCCAAGGCCGAGGCGGCAGGCGCCCGCGCCGAGGCGCAGCAGACCGCGAACTGGGCGGCGGTGACCGCCGGCAAGGCCCAGGCGGCCGTCGCGTCCTCGCTCGCGGCCCGTGACTCCGCCGCCGCCGCGACCCGGCCGGCGCAGGAGGCGATCGCCCTCGGCACGCCTTACCAGGAGGAGGACAGCTCCGCCGCGTTCGCGGTCCTGACGGGGCAGTCGTCCCTGACGGTGGCCCAGCAGCAGGCGGCCGCCGCAGCTGCCACGGCCGGTCTCGCCGAGGAGTTCTCGGCCGAGGCGAAGGCCCTCGCGGCGCAGGCCGCGGCCGACATGAAGCTGGCCCTGGAGGCGTCGGCCGCTGCCGCCGCCGACGCGCTGCGCGCCGCCAAGGCGTACCAGCGGGCGCAGGCCTCGGCCAACCAGGCCGCGGCCGACGCCAAGGCCGCGCAGGCCTCGGCGGAACGCGCCGACGGCTACGCGATGTCGGCCGGTGAGGACGCGTTGGCGGCGAACTGGGCGGCGAACGACGCCGAGCAGGACGCCGTCGCGGCCGACCGGGCGGCGACGGAGGCGGAGCACGACGCCGCCCACGCCCGCGAGGTCGCCACCCAGGCGGAGGTCGACGCGGCCGCCGCCCGTACCGCCGCCGACAAGGCGGAGATCGACGCGACCGCCGCCGAGGAGGCCGCCGCGGGCGCCCGTGAGGCGGCCGAGGAGGCCCAGGCCGCGGCGGACCGCACCGAGTCGGCCGGCAGCGGCGAGCAGATCCAGCAGGGCGTCACCACCGGCATCGGCGGTGTGTGGGCGGTCCTCGACCACATCGAGTACATCGGCGACCCGGCGAACGTCGTCAAGGACAACTGCAACCCGATCATCCACTTCGGTGACTGCAAGATCACGGCGGACGTCACGTACAGGTCGCACGTCGAGCTGTACATGTGCCTGTCGGAATCCTTCACGGGCACCTGCCCGGCCGCCGACACGCTCTACCTCGGCCCCGAGGTGACCGAGGCGGAGACGAAGACGCTCAGCTACACGCTGACGATGACCGAGTTCAACTCGGGCATCGACCCGATCGACATCGTCCTCGGGGACTTCATCGGCTGCGCCAAGCTGATGACCCCGGGTCTGTCCGGCGGAAGCTGGGGCGACTGCGCCTGGGCGGCCAGCTGGTTCGTCGCGGGCGTGATCTTCCGGACGGCGAAGGCCGCGGTGATGGCGATGGACGCCGCCATCAAGACGGGCGTCGGGTTCATGGACGCCTTCCATGCGCTCCGCAACATCGGTCTGACCGAGGCCGCCGTCCAGGGCATCATCCGCCGGATCTTCCAGCGGGTCGGCGCGGCGTGCGAGGTGGCGGACACCGCCACCTTCAAGGTCGCGTCGTACTCCGTCATGGCGGCGTCGTCCGACGACGCGATCGTCAAGAAGTGCCAGGAGGTCCTCAAGGACATCGTGAAGGACGGCGATCACATCGTCCTCGGTGTCAACGGCGGCCCGGACAATCCCGGTTCGGAGAGCCTGGCCACGGCCATCGGCGGGCGCACCTTCAATAACAAGGTGTACGGTACCGAAATACCGGAATCCATGGGTTATGGGAAGCGCGCCCTGTGGACGGTGGGCGTGGAGCGAGCGGTCGAGAGGCCCGGGGTGAAGATCTCGGTGTCCTTGGACGGTCTCGGCACAAAGGACCCCGACGAGGCGCTGAACCTGCTTCTGGCGCGAGGTGAGACGATCTCGGACAGCAACTGGGAACTCATCCAGAAGGGCGGTTACGGAACTGCCTGGGAGATGATCAAACTCCGCACGGCTGTTCGGATGGAGTACCGCAACTGGGCTTCCATCGACTGGTACATGACCAACGCCGAGGGCAAGGCCGTGAAGGTCTATCCACAGAAGTTCACGTACGCCAACGGAACGCCGGTCGACTGAGGAAGAGAGGCGCAGTGACAGATTTCGTACGGAAGGGGCGGCTCTTCAGGGTGACGGCGTTCAACCCTTCGCATCGCCAGCTCTTTCTGGGCAGTGAGGCCACCCCCGTGGAGGGCATCACGACGAGGGTCGAGGTCTACATCGGGCATGTGGAACTGATGCTCCTCAAGCCTCTCTACGGTGACGGGCTCCACATCCGGAAGGCGACCGCCGCCGAGTTCGCCGTGCTCAGCGAACGGCACGGCATTCCGGCCGAGGACGCCGAATACACCTGGATGCTGGAGCCGGACGGCGGCAGTTTCGTCGTCGGCGCCAACCCGTCCTGGCGGGAGGCGGAGAGGGCGCTGATGGGCGACCGGGAGTCGTTGTACTCGGGTGAGCCCTGGCCGCAGGGCTTCCCGATGCAATCGGGTCACGTCAGCTGAGTGAATAGGAAAGGGGCTTCCCCGGTGCACAGAGCACCGGGGAAGCCCCTTCGTTTCGCGTCCCGCAACTTCTCCGGGAACCGGAATTATGTTGTCAGTCCAGCTTCTCCAACTGTGCCTTGATCACCGCCTCCGGAATCGCGCTCTTCTCCGGCGTCAGCATGTTGACGCCGTAGAAGGCCGCGATGACGCCGTCCACGCGGACCACGGTGTAGGTCATCTGGACCGACTGCTTGGCGACGACGTTGGTGATGCGGTAGCTGACCGCGTCGTCCCCGAGGGACGGGTCCTTCAGTTGCTTGACGTCCTTGTAGGTGAGGCCGAGGGTCTTGAAGCCCTTGGTGCACTTCTTCAGGGAAGTCCGCAGCTCCGACATGACCCGCTCGGCGTTCTTCTGCGAGTGGGAGGCCAGCCACATCGAGCCGACGGTCGCGTTCGTGGCCTCCGAGGGTTCCAGTGAGCGGTGTTCGACGCTCACCGCCTCGATGTGGGTGTAGCCGCCGGCGAGGCTCGCGATGGGCTGGCATTCGGACTTGTCGGCCTGCATGTCGCGGCCCGCCTCGACGTCCGCCTCGGAGACCTGCTTGAACTCGAAGCCCGAGCTCTTCCCGGAGAGTGTCGCCTTTTGCAGGGACTGCGGGTCCATCGCGCCGATGCGCTTCGCCTCGGCGGCGGCTTTCTCCTCTGCATTCGACGTCGCCTTCGCGGTGGACTTGGCCTTCTTGTCGTCGGATCCGTCCGACTCGCTGCTGCACGCGGATATCACCAGCAGGGCCGGTAGTACGGTGACGGCCGGGAGGATCCTTCGCAATCTCATGCTCATTCCTGACGTTTCGCGCGGCTTAGGCATCGGCGAAAAGATCTTACCGGCGCAAATGGCTTTCCCTTATTACGTTTTGGCCACGCTCTGTAGCTACGGTAAAGGCGAGATCCTTGTGAGAGGCGAGGCTGTATGCGCAGGGCGCCGTCTCGTTGACCGTTTCGGCGCTCGTGCAACAACGAGAGCGGGACGGTGCGCTCCGAAAGTCGCCATCGATCACTCGGCTCACTTCGGGATCCCATGCGACATTGAGGATGGGCGGTGCACCGGAGCCGCGACCCGAACGAGAGGGAGGCCGCCGGGCAGTCAGCGATCGCTTTTTGAAGGTGGTCAGGAGCCGCTGGCATCCTTCGGCATTCCTGGGCTGCGCCGGAAGCCCGTGGCCTTGAGGCTCAGTATGAGGTAGCCGAGACCGGCTGGGGCGGTAGTGATGATCTCGGTGGGGGAGTCGCTCTCGCGGAGGCGGACGGTGCCGTCGGGGGCGGTGGCGAGGTGGAGGCAGTTGCCGGACTCGTCGCCGCTGAACGAGGACTTCTGCCAGCTGAGTTTGGGCACTGAGGGCCTTCCTACAGGTCGTACAGGAGATGCTGGATCAGCATCAGGGAGCCTGGTACCGCCTGAGCTTCGGGTGCGGTCGAGGGGGCGATGGGAAGGAGCGCAGACTCCTTCAACCGGCCGAAGAGCACTCGGTATTGGGACAGGTGGTCCTGGGTGTCACGGTAGATCGGCTCGTTCGGATGTTCCAGTACGACTGTGGCCAGTTCCTCGACCGGCGGTCGCGCGTACAGGAACGGGGTGCTGACGCCCAGGAAGGTCCGTGCGCGGAACGGGAAGACCTGGATGGTCACGTTCGGCAGTCTCGCGAGTTCGATGAGAGTCAGCAACTGTTTGCGCATGACGCCGGGGCCGCCGTAGTGCATGCGCAGGGCGGCCTCGTGGATCACGGCATGAACGGCAGGAGGGCTCTCTCCTGTGAGGGTCCTCTGGCGTTCCAACCTGAAGGCGATGGCGTCCTCGGTGGTGGCGTGCCTGGGTTGCACATCCCCGAACAGGGCCCGGATGTACTCCTCGGTCTGGAAGAGGCCGGGGATGAGCAGAGGCTCGTACGAGCACAGGCTGACTGCACTGGCCTCCAGTTCCGCGAGGTTGAGTGCGTACTGCGTGACTCTGCCGGTGTAGGCACTCCACCAGCCCTTGCCGTCGGACTCCGACATGGCAACCAGGGCTTCAAGATGAGGGGCAGAAATTCCCCCGTAGAAGTCGCACAGCCTGCGGATCCGGTCGGTGGCGATAGCAGTGCGGCCGGCCTCGATCTTGCTCAGGAAGGGGGCTTTGATGCCGATTGCTGCGGCAGCGTCGTTCGTGCTGATGCCGCGGTCCTCGCGGAGCCTGCGTAGCTCGGCCGCAAGACGCCGCTGTCGTTCACTGATCCTGGTTCGTAGCGCCAAGGTGTCGTCCCGTCTGGGCTGAGGTTCACTCTTTCGATGAAGGAAGTGGAAAATCTGGCCCGCCATCCCTACTGTCAGTATCGCAGCCAACACATGTTGTGCGCAGTCGAGTTATGAATCCTCACCCGGGTCGGAGGGCCTCTTGAGTAACGAGGGCGAATGGGAATACAGCATCAACCTCCCGCACAGCCCGGTCGCCGTCGGCGTCGCGCGTGGTGCCCTGCGGTTGATCCTCCGGGCGCATGGGCGTGGTGAACTCCTCGTCACAGCAGAGCTGTTGGCCAGTGAGCTGGTGACCAACGCCCATGTGCACGCGCCTGGCCCCTGTTGTCTCCGTGTGAAGAGGTCGGAGAAATGGCTGCGCCTCTCGGTGTGGGACACGAGCAGTGAACCGCCCCGGCCGTCACGACGCCCGTGCGGCGCGGACCGCGAGGAAGGGCGCGGGATGGGGATCGTGGAAGAGCTGGCCGACCGGTGGGGGCACTACTCCCTTGGGGCGCCAGGCCGCAGCGGGAAGCTGGTCTGGTGTGAGCTGGGCGAGGGATGACGCGTGAACGGCAGCGGACGTCAGGTCGTCGGGGGCGCCGTCAGGCCGTTCAGCAGGAGCCTGGTGAAGCCCCGGGCCCAGTCCGTGTTGACGGGCTCGGCGCTCACCAAGGCCCGGTGGACCACCGCGCCCGCGATCACGTCGAATATGAGGTTTGCGGTGTGGGCGGCCGAATCCGGGTCGGTCTCCGGGGGGAGTTCGCCGCGGGTCTGGGCGCGGGTGCGGCCCTCCAGAACGAGGTGCTTCTGGGGTTCGACGATGGAGAAGCGGATGCGTTCGCGCAGGGCGTCGTCGCGGGTGGACTCCGCGACCACCGCCATCAGGCCGCTCCGCGCCTCCGGGAGCGCCAGGATCGCCGCGAACTGCAGGACCACACCCTCGATGTCGGCGGCCAGGCTGCCCCGGTCGGGGAGCTCCAGCTCGGCGAAGAGCTCGGCCACCGCGTCGACGACGAGTTCGTTCTTGCCCGCCCAGCGGCGATAGAGGGTCGTCTTCGCCACCCCGGCGCGGGTCGCCACGTCCCCGAGGGTGAGTTTCGACCAGCCCAGCTCGACCAGTGCCTCCCGGGTCGCGGCCAGGATCGCCGTGTCCGCGGCGGCGCTGCGCGGGCGGCCAGTGCGGACGCCGCCGGTGCGGCCGAGGGGGGTGCGGCTCTGCATGGGCCGACCATAACCGCCGGTTTCGGACCGCCAGTCCCCCCTGTCGCCGTGAGAGAGATCACCGAGAACCCGTGGCGCGTAGGCACTCAGTGCCATTACGCTACGACTCGTAGCGAAAGCAGTGTCGCGGGGCTCGTGACGGACGTATCGCGAGCCGTGGTCGCGGGTGTGGGGTGGGGACCCCGGAGCCTGGGCAGGAACGCTTTCGGAACGCTTTTCGCCTACGCGCGCGGACGGGGGAGGATAGACGCATGCAGCCACGGAACATGTCCATGAGCGGGGTCGTCGACCTCGCCGCGGTGAAGGCGGCCCAGGAGGCCAAGGCGAAGGCGGAGCAGGCGCGTGCCGAAGCGGCCCGGCAGGGCGGCGCGGGGGCCGTCTCCCCGGCCGATCTCGTCATCGACGTCGACGAGGCGGGCTTCGAGCGCGAGGTCCTGCAGCGCTCCGCCGAGGTACCGGTCGTCATCGACTTCTGGGCCGAGTGGTGCCAGCCCTGTAAGCAGCTGAGCCCGGTCCTGGAGCGGCTCGCCGTCGAGTACGACGGCCGCTTCCTGCTCGCCAAGATCGACGTCGACGCCAACCAGATGCTGATGCAGCAGTTCGGGGTCCAGGGGATCCCCGCGGTGTTCGCCGTCGTGGCGGGGCAGGCACTGCCCCTCTTCCAGGGGGCCGCGGGCGAGGCCCAGATCCGGCAGACGCTGGACCAGCTCGTGCAGGTCGCCGAGGAGCGGTTCGGGCTCACCGGTCTGACCGTCGACCCCGACGCCGAACCCGGGGGCGGGGGCGGTGCGTCGGCCGCCGAGGCACCGGCCGGGCCGTACGACGCGCTCCTCGAAGCCGCCGTACAGGCGCTGGACGCGGGTGACTTCGGCGGCGCGGTGCAGGCGTACAAGAACGTACTCGCGGATGACCCGGCGAACACGGAGGCGAAACTCGGGCTGGCGCAGGCCGAGTTGCTGCACCGGGTCGGCGCGATGGACCCGCAGCAGGTGCGCAAGGACGCGGCCGACAAGCCCGCGGACGCCCAGGCGCAGATCGCCGCCGCCGACCTGGATCTGGTGGGCGGTCATGTCGAGGACGCGTTCGGGCGGCTCATCGACACCGTGCGGCGCACGGCCGGTGAGGACCGGGACGCCGTACGGCTGCGGCTGCTGGAGCTGTTCGAGGTTGTCGGGCCCGACGACCCTCGGGTGGCGGCGGCCCGGCGGGCGCTGGCGCGTGCCCTGTTCTGACCCGGGCCCGGGCCGGGGGCTGACCAGTCGCTAAACGTCGGGGCGTGTGGTTCCCGAGTGAAATTTCAGC
Source organism: Streptomyces sp. T028 (assembly GCF_048159505.1). Lineage (NCBI taxonomy): Bacteria > Bacillati > Actinomycetota > Actinomycetes > Kitasatosporales > Streptomycetaceae > Streptomyces > Streptomyces sp. T028. The sequence goes on along the minus strand of NZ_JBLRVZ010000004.1, from coordinate 24,991 downwards.
CGAGACGGTTCTCCAGTGGCCGCGCTTTACCAAATCTTGGTAATCGCGGCCGCTGTTACTGGAAGTAAGTCCAGGGCGTTGTTCTGTCGGGTTCTGCCCCTCCATGAACGGCTTTGTTCCGGGCCCTGTTGACACCCTGAGTCGCCGCCCGAGATCTCTGGGTCGTTGCTCGGTTATCTGTCCGTTACTAGCGAGTAACGAACCCCCTTGTGCGGGCGGCGAGAATGGACCACGATCGGCCACGCTCGGTCCATTCCCGTACCCCGACAGCCGGTTGGGTCAACGGGTTTTCCTGGGTCCCCACCGAGCAGAGCCGGCGGCAAGCGCCGCGGGCTCTTGGACAGGGGGGTCTTCACCGCACGGTGAAGCCTGTCCAGCAAGGTTGTGCGTGATGCGTGTCAGGCGCGACCAGTGGTTGTCGCTCGGGGGTGATCGCCGGTGATCGGTGCGCGGTACGCGCCTCCGAGACGGGCGCTCCCCTTCCCGAGGACGTAGCACTTCTCCCATCCCTGCCCGGCTGGGCCGCCGCACAAGTGGGGCGAGTCGGGGCCAGGAGATGTACGTCCGAGAAGGAGGAAATATGGAGTCCCAGGTGCGTGGCGGGACCAGATGGAAGCGGTTCGCGCTGGTCATGGTGCCCAGCGCCGCCGCCACGGCAGCGATAGGCGTCGCCCTGGCACAGGGTGCGCTCGCCGCGTCGTTCAGCGTTTCGGGGCAGTCGTTCAAGGTCAGTGCGGACTACCTGCACGGTGAGGGCTTCTCGCAGTACGGGGCCGTCGACGCGGGTAAGTCGCTGGCCGGCAAGGACGAGCTGCACCCGGTCGCGGTGTCGGCGTTCAACGACGCCACGATCACCAACATGTGTCAGTCGGTCACCACCCCGGGCATCCCGCTGCTCGGCAGTGTCACGCTGACGCTGAACGCGGGTACGGGCAGTGACAAGGTCCAGGCCTCGAACCTGTACATCGACGTCGAGGACCTGAAGACGTCGAAGGCCGTGTTCAACGGCATCGACATCGGTCTGGGTGCCGACGGCATCACCAAGGGCCCCAAGATCAAGGAGGGGGAGGTCGCGCAGAAGCAGACGTACTCGCACGGGTTCGCCCAGCAGGCCACGTCCGCTGACCTCTACGACGTGAAGCAGACGGCGTGGGCGACCACCGCCGGTACCTTCACGCTGCCCGACCTGCACATGTCGCTGGCGACCGGTTCCAAGGGTTGCTACTAGTGCTCTGACGGGCGGGGGAGCCGAGGGCCTCCCCGCCCGTCCTGCTTCACCACTTACGCATCCCCACGCAGTACATCCTCACCACAGCAACGCCGCACCAGGGAGCTGTTTTCCATGAGCGCCGAGACTTCCGCCGCACCCGGCCGGTTCACTCGCTGGAGGCTGCAGTTCCGCGCCTGGCGGGGCACGAGGCCGTTCTGGGCCGGTCTGTTCATGATGATCGGCGGCGTCCCGATCATGTACTTCCCTTACGCGAACCTCACGATCGGTCAGCTGACGGTGCGCATGGCCACCACGGCCGGCGCGGGATCCCTGATCATCGGGGTCTTGCTCGTCGTCCTGGGCATCAGCGTCTGGTTCCAGAGGCACATCCGTACATTCGCCGGTGTGGCGGCGATCCTGCTGTCCCTGGTCTCCCTCCCCGTCTCGAACTTCGGCGGCTTCATTGTGGGCTTCCTGTTCGGGATGATCGGCGGCGCGATGGCCATCGCCTGGGTGCCCGGGACTCCGCCGGAGCCGCAGGCGGAGCCGACGCCCGACGGCCTGGGTGACGCGCCCGAGAGCGCCACCACGGATCTCACGAAGGCCGACGACGGGGCGACCGCTCGCCCCGAGACAGACGGCGGGCCGGAAGAGCCGAACGACATGTCAGAAACGAGCCCGGCGAACGGGGCGAACGGGAGGCACAGTGTCGGCTGACGAGGTGACGCACGGGACGGACGCGGACGCGTCCCGTGTGAGAACCGGGCCACGCCACGCGGCACCCAAGAAGCCGCTGCTCGCGCGAATGCACCTGCCGGCGGGGAAGGCGATAGCCCTGGCGGCGATGCCGACGGCCGTTCTCATGGGCATGGGGTTCACGCCGACACTCGCCCGCGCGGACGAGCAGCCGACGTCGAAGAGCCTCACGGCCGAGGAGTACGAGGCCTGCGTCGACGCCATGACGGCAGACGCGTCCGCCTCGGCCTCGCCGTCGGCGTCGAACTCCGAGTCCGCGAGCGCCTCCACCGAGGACTCCACGTCCGACAGCTCCCAGAGCGACTCGACGGACGACTCGAAGGACACCCAGAGCGGTTCGGGCGGTTCCTCCTCGTCGGATTCAGGTTCCGACGAGACGGCGGAACCCTCCCCGGCGGCGTCCTCCGAGGCCGCCTCCTCCGCCGAGAGCTCCACGTCCTCCGGTGACACCGCGACGGCCGAGCCGTCGGCCACCGAGACGAGCAAGAACGTCCTGGAGACCATCGGCGACGCCCTCACGGACCTCTTCGACGGCGACAGCTCCGACACCTCGACCGCGAGCGAGAGCCCGTCGCCCACGGCGAGTGCCTCGGCGGACGCGACCTCGTCGGCCGACAGCGGGACGTCCTCCTCGGACGACTCCGACTCGGGCGACTCGACCGGCGGCACGGCGAAGGACACGACGGACGCCCTGACGGACGCGGCGAAGGAAGCGGCCGAGGACACCACCGACACGGCCGACGACACCGCCGAGGACGCCACAGAGACCGCCACGGCCACGGCCTCACCGAGCCCCTCCGAGAGCGCCACCACGGACGTCGAGGACTGCCCGGTCGCCACGGACGAGGAGAGCGGGGTCGACAACAAGCTTCCCCTGCCCGACGACCCCTGGTACCTGAACGCCAGTTCGCTGCTGCTCAAGGGCGCCGACTACCAGGGCATCGTCAAGGTGAAGACGTCCGGCGGCAAGACCAAGGAAGTCCTGAAGTACGTCATCTCCGGCGGCACCGAGATCGGCGACCTGCACCAGACCGTGATCGACAAGCAGGCGGGCAAGACCTACCACGTCCAGGCGGGCAGCGGTACGAAGTCCACGATCGAGGACGGCGACACGGTCATGTACACCGAGAGCATCTCGGGGAACCTGTTCGGCCTGATACCGGTCACGTTCACCCCGGAGGACCCGCCTCCGCTGAACATCCCGCTGATCTACTTCACCAACGTCAAGGTCCAGCAGGCGGGCCAGTTCGGCGGCACACTCACCGTGCCCGGCCTGCACCAGTACATCACCTGAGCCGCCTGCAGAGCCTGTTCGGGAGCCGCACACAGCTGAGGGCGCCCCCCTTCCCGGGGGGCGCCCTCAGTGCCGTACAACCCCCTTGCGGGGCCCGTCCGTACAGGCGACTACTGCGCGCCGCCCCCCAGGTGGTGGACCCGGAGCATGTTGGTCGTGCCCGGGACGCCGGGGGGTGAGCCGGCGGTGATGATGACCGTGTCGCCCGGGTTGAAGCGGCCGATCTTGGCGATTTCCTGGTCGACCATGTCGACCATTTCGTCGGTGGTGTTCACGAACGGCACGATGTGCGACTCGACGCCCCAGCTGAGCGTGAGCTGGTTGCGGGTGCCCTCGTCCGCGGTGAAGGCGACGATCGGCTGCTGCGCGCGGTAGCGGGAGAGGCGGCGGGCGGTGTCGCCGGACTGGGTGAAGGCCACCAGGCCCCGGCCGCCGAGGAAGTCGGCGATCTCGCACGCGGCGCGCGCGATCGAACCGCCCTGCGTGCGCGGCTTCTTGCCGGGGACGAGGGGCTGCAGGCCCTTGGAGAGGAGTTCCTGCTCGGCGGCGGTGACGATCTTTGACATCGTCTTGACCGTCTCGATGGGGTACGCGCCCACGCTCGACTCCGCCGACAGCATGACCGCGTCGGCGCCGTCCAGGATCGCGTTGGCCACGTCGGAGGCCTCGGCGCGGGTCGGACGGGAGTTGGTGATCATCGACTCCATCATCTGGGTCGCCACGATCACCGGCTTGGCGTTGCGGCGGCACAGCTCGATGAGGCGCTTCTGCACCATGGGGACCTTCTCGAGCGGGTATTCGACGGCGAGGTCGCCACGGGCGACCATCACGGCGTCGAACGCCATCACGACGTCCTCCATGTTCTCGACCGCCTGCGGCTTCTCCACCTTGGCGATGACGGGGACGCGGCGGCCCTCCTCGTCCATCACCCGGTGGACGTCGGTGACGTCCTTGGCGTCGCGGACGAAGGACAGCGCGACCATGTCGCAGCCCATGCGCAGTGCGAAGCGGAGGTCCTCGACGTCCTTCTCGGACAGTGCGGGCACGTTGACGGCCGCGCCGGGCAGGTTGATGCCCTTGTGGTCGGAGATGACACCGCCCTCGATGACGATCGTCTTCACCCGCGCGCCCTCGACGTCCACGACCTTCAGCTCGACGTTGCCGTCGTTGATCAGGATCTGGTCGCCGCGGTCGACGTCACCGGGAAGGCCCTTGTACGTCGTGCCGCAGATCGTCCTGTCGCCGGGGACGTCCTCGGTGGTGATGGTGAACTCGTCACCCCGCACCAGCTCCACCGGACCCTCGGCGAAGGTCTCGAGACGGATCTTCGGGCCCTGAAGGTCGGCGAGGACACCGATGGCCCGGCCGGTCTCCTTGGCGGCGGCCCGGACCCGGTCGTAGCGGCCCTGGTGCTCGGCGTGGCTGCCGTGGCTGAAGTTGAAGCGGGCCACGTTCATGCCGGACTCGATCAGGGCGACGAGCATCTCGTGGGAGTCGACCGCGGGGCCGAGAGTACAGACGATTTTCGAACGGCGCATGGGGCGATCCTATCGGTTTGTTTCGCTACGGAATATTCCGTCTGGCGGAAGATACAAATGGGCGGGTTGCCGCTCAGTTGCCGCGCGGCGCAGCCACCGTATTCGCCGCATTCGTCGCATTCACCGTATTCTCAATACCGCCCTACCAATGCATACGTCTGCGTGGCGATCTCAAGTTCCTCGTCCGTCGGCACCACGGCGACCGCCACCCGGGCGTCCGCGGGCGAGATCAGCCGGGCCTCGTCGCCCCGTACGGCGTTGAGCCCGCCGTCCACCGCCAGGCCCAGGGTCTCCAGGCCCGCGACGGCCGCCGCGCGCACCTCGGCCGCGTTCTCGCCGACCCCCGCGGTGAACGCGACCGCGTCCACCCGCCCGAGCACGGCGTAATAGGCGCCGATGTACTTCTTCAGACGGTGGACGTAGATGTCGAAGGCGAGCTTCGCCCGTGCGTCGCCCCCGTCGATCCGGCGCCGGATCTCCCGCATGTCGTTGTCACCGCACAGTCCGACAAGCCCGCTCTTCTTGTTGAGAAGAGTGTCGATTTCGTCGATGGACATTCCGCCAACGCGCGCCAAATGGAAGATGACGGCCGGATCGATGTCCCCGGAGCGCGTCCCCATCACCAGCCCCTCCAGCGGCGTCAGCCCCATGGAGGTGTCCACGCACCGGCCCCCCTCGACCGCCGACGCGGACGCCCCGTTGCCGAGGTGCAGCACGATCACGTTCACGTCGTCGGGCGCCTTGCCGAGCAGCTTCGCCGTCGCCCGGGAGACATACGCGTGCGAGGTCCCGTGGAACCCGTAGCGCCGGATCCGGTGCGCGTCGGCGGTCTCCACGTCGATCGCGTAGCGGGCGGCGGCCTCCGGCATCGTCGTGTGGAACGCGGTGTCGAACACGGCCACCTGGGGCAGGTCGGGGCGCAGCGCCCGCGCGGTGCGGATGCCGGTGAGGTTGGCCGGGTTGTGCAGCGGCGCGACCGGGATCAGCCGCTCGATCTCGGCGAGGACCGTGTCGTCGACGACCGTCGGCTCGGTGAACAGCTTCCCGCCGTGCACCACCCGGTGCCCGATCGCGGCGAGCTCGGGCGAGTCCAGACCGAGCCCGTCCCGCGCCAGCTCCTCCGACACGGCCTTCAGGGCGGCGTCGTGGTCGGCGATCGGCCCGGTCCACTCGCGCGCCTCCCCGCCTGCCGCGAGCGGCGTGTGCCTCAGCCGCGAGGTCCGCTCACCGATGCGCTCGACGAGCCCGCTCGCCAGCCGGCCGCCCTCCCGCATGTCGAGCAGCTGGTACTTCACCGACGAGGAGCCGGAGTTGAGGACGAGGACGCGGGTCGCGGTCACTGCTGGGGAGCCTTCTGGTCGAGGGGCAGGTCGAGGGGCAGGTCGAGGTTCTGGGCCTGGATCGCCGTGATGGCGACGGTGGTGACGATGTCGGGGACGAGAGCGCCCCGGGACAGGTCGTTGACGGGCTTGCGCAGCCCCTGCAGCACCGGCCCGACGGCGATCGCGCCGGCCGAACGCTGCACGGCCTTGTAGGTGTTGTTGCCGGTGTTGAGATCCGGGAAGATCAACACGCTGGCCTGGCCCGCGACTTCGGAGCCCGGCAGCTTGGTCGCGGCGACACTGGGCTCGACGGCGGCGTCGTACTGGATCGGCCCCTCGATCTTCAGGTCGGGCCGCCGCGAGCGCACCAGCTCGGTGGCCTCGCGCACCTTGTCGACGTCGGCGCCCGACCCGGACGTACCGGTCGAGTACGACAGCATCGCGATCCTCGGCTCCACGCCGAACTGGGCGGCGGTGGCGGCCGACTGGATGGCGATGTCGGCGAGCTGCTCGGCGTTCGGGTCGGGGTTGACCGCGCAGTCGCCGTAGACGAGGACCTTGTCGGCGAGGCACATGAAGAAGACCGACGACACGATGTCCGCGTCCGGCTTGGTCTTGATGATCTCGAAGGCGGGCCGGATCGTCGCGGCCGTGGAGTGCACGGACCCGGAGACCATGCCGTCCGCGAGCCCCTCCTGCACCATCAGGGTGCCGAAGTAGTTCACGTCGGAGACGACGTCGTAGGCCAGTTCGACGGTGACGCCCCGGTGGGCGCGGAACCGCGCGTACTGCTCGGCGAAGGCGTCCCGCAGTTCGCTGGTGGCCGGGTCGATCAACTGGCAGTCGCCCAGGTCGATCCCGAGGTCGGCGGCCTTCTTGCGGATCTGGTCCTCGGGCCCGAGCAGCGTGAGGTCGCAGACACCGCGCCGCAGCAGCACCTCGGCCGCGCGCAGCACCCGCTCCTCGGTGCCCTCCGGCAGCACCACCCGCCGCTTGTCGGCGCGGGCCTGCTCCAGGAGCTTGTGCTCGAACATCATCGGCGTGACGCGGTCGGTGCTGGGGGCGGAGACGCGCTTGAGGAGCCCGGCGGTGTCGACGTGCCGCTCGAACAGTCCGAGGGCGGTCTCGGCCTTGCGCGGGGTGGCCGCGTTCAGCTTGCCCTCCAGGGCGAACAACTGTTCGGCCGTGGGGAAGCTGAGCCCGGGCACCGAGATCACCGGGGTGCCCGGGGCGAGGCGGGCGGCGAGCGTGAGGATCTCGTCCTGCGGGACCTCGTCGAGGGTCAGCACCACCCCGGCGATCGGCGGGGTGCCGGCGCTGTGCGCGGCGAGCGCGCCGATGACCAGGTCGGCCCGGTCGCCCGGGGTGACGACCAGGCAGCCCGGGGTCAGGGCGTTGAGGAAGTTCGGCAGCATCGCGCCGCCGAAGACGAAGCCGAGGGCGTCGCGGGCGAGCCCGGAGTCGTCGCCGAGCACCACCTTCGCGCCGAGCGCGTGGGTGACCTGCGCGACGGTCGGCGCGGACAGGGCGGGCTCGTCGGGCAGCACGTAACAGGGGACGGGCAGCCGCTTCGCGAGCCCCTCGGCGATCTCCTCCCGGTCCTCGCGGGCGACGCGGTTGGCGATCACCGCGAGCACGTCGCAGCCGAGCGCCAGATAGGCCCGGTAGGCGTTGCGCGTCTCGGCGAGGACGGACTCCGCGGTCTGCTTGCGGCCGCCGACGACGGAGATCACGGACGCGCCGAACTCGTTGGCGAGGCGCGCGTTGAGGGCCAGCTCGTCCGGGAACTGGGTGTCGGCGAAGTCGGTGCCCAGGACGAGGACGACGTCGTACTCCCGGGCGACCTCGTGGAACCGCTCGACGAGGGTGGAGACCAGTTCGTCCGCGCCCTGCTCGGCCTGGAGGGCGGACGCCTCGTGGTAGTCCATGCCGTAGACCGTCGCCGGGTCCTGCGTCAGCCGGTAGCGGGCCCGCAGCAGATCGAACAGCCGGTCCGGCCCGTCGTGGACGAGCGGGCGGAAGACGCCCACCCGCTCGACCTGCCGGGTCAGGATCTCCATGACCCCCAGTTCGACGACCTGGCGGCCGTCGCCGCGATCGATACCGGTCACGTACACGCTGCGCGTCACCCGAGCACTCCGTTTCGTCTTCTTCGTTTTCGTCCGATGTGGTGGCGTGGGGGGAGCCGGGATCACAAAAATCGCCCACCTGGGTGAGCAGAACCCTCTTGACAATACCCCTGCGCGTGGATAAGGCGCCCGTCAAGAGACAGTGCCCTCGGCGGCATGGAACAATCGGACCTGGCTCACCGGCGTCCACAGCGAGCAACCGGCATCCACAGGGAGCAGGAGACACAGCACGATGCGCATCGGAGTCCTCACGGCAGGCGGCGACTGCCCCGGCCTGAACGCAGTGATCCGGTCGGTGGTGCACCGCGCGGTCGACAACTACGGCGACGAGGTCATCGGCTTCGAGGACGGGTACGCCGGTCTCCTGGACGGCCGTTACCGAGGCCTCGACCTCAACGCGGTGAGCGGCATCCTGGCCCGCGGCGGCACGATCCTCGGCTCCTCGCGCCTGGAGCGCGACCGGCTGCGCGAGGCCTGCGAGGGCGCCTCGGACATGATCCACGACTTCGGTATCGACGCCCTGATCCCGATCGGCGGCGAGGGCACGCTGACGGCGGCGCGCATGCTGAGCGACGCCGGCCTCCCGGTGGTCGGCGTCCCGAAGACGATCGACAACGACATCTCCTCCACGGACCGCACCTTCGGCTTCGACACGGCGGTCGGCGTCGCCACGGAGGCGATGGACCGCCTGAAGACCACGGCCGAGTCCCACCAGCGTGTGATGGTCGTCGAGGTCATGGGCCGCCACGCGGGCTGGATCGCCCTGGAGTCCGGCATGGCGGCGGGCGCCCACGGCATCTGCCTGCCCGAGCGCCCCTTCGACCCCGCCGACCTGGTCAAGATGGTCGAGGAGCGCTTCGCGCGCGGCAAGAAGTTCGCCGTGGTGTGCGTCGCGGAGGGCGCCCACCCCGCCGAGGGGACCATGGACTACGGCAAGGGCGAGATCGACAAGTTCGGCCACGAGCGCTTCCAGGGCATCGGTACGGCCCTCGCGTACGAGCTGGAGAGGCGGCTCGGCAAGGAGGCCCGGCCGGTCATCCTCGGCCACGTCCAGCGCGGCGGCGTCCCCACGGCCTACGACCGCGTCCTCGCCACCCGCTTCGGCTGGCACGCGGTGGAGGCGGCTCACCGCGGCGAGTTCGGCATGATGACGGCCCTGCGCGGCACCGACGTGGTCATGGTTCCCCTGGCCGAGGCGGTCACCGAACTGAAGACCGTCCCCAAGGACCGCATGGACGAGGCGGAGTCGGTTTTCTAGCCGCTCTTCCGGGGGAGCGTCGCACCATGGACGCTCTCTACGAAGTGACCGGCAAGCTCGACGCCCACGTACGGGAGCGCGTGCTCGCACCCAACTTCTGGCACCTCGCCACGGTGGGCCCGGACGGCGCCCCCCAGGTCTCCCCGATGTGGGCGGACCTGGAGGGCGAGTACGTCATGGTCAACACGTCGATCGGCCGTGTGAAGGAACGCAATCTGCGCCGCAACCCCTGGGTGTCCCTCTCCCACCACGACACCGGGAATCCCTACGACCGCGTCGAGATACGCGGCCGGGTCGTGCGGTTCGTGGAGGGCGAGGAGGCGGAACGCGCCATGGACCGCCTCACCCAGAAGTACATCGGCGAGCCGCGCTACCCCTGGCTGCTGGAAGGGGAGCGGCGCGTGATGCTGCTCATCGAGCCGGTGAAGGTGCGCAGGGTGGTGGGCGTGGAGCCGTTCAGGGACGGGGTGTTGTAGGCGCCGAAGGCGTCGTACGGCCGGAGCGGCAGCCAGGAGAGCCGGAGGCCTCACCGGCCCTTCCCCGTCGCCCCCTTCACCCACCGGTACACCAACTCCGGCCTGCCCACCTGCCCGTACAACGGCTTGCGCTCGGCTCGGCCCGCCTCCACCAGATGCTCCAGGTACCGCCGGGCGGTGATCCGGGAGATCCCCACCGCCTCGGCCACACCGGCCGCGGTGAGGCCTTCCGGCGCGTTCCGGACGGCCTCCGTGACGCGTTCCAGGGTCGGGGCGCTCAGACCCTTGGGGAGGGCCGCGGGCGAAGGGGCGCGCAGGGCGGCGAGGGCGCGGTCGACCTCGTCCTGGCCGCTCGCCTCGCCGGCCGCTCCCCGGAACTCCGCGTAGCGGACCAGACGGTCGCGCAGGGTTGCGAAGGTGAACGGTTTCAGTACGTACTGGACGACGCCCAGGGAGACGCCCTCCCGGACGACGGTCAGATCGCGGGCCGACGTCACCGCGATGACGTCCGCGTGATAGCCCGCCGCCCGCAGGGAGCGGGCCAGTTGCAGCCCGTGCGCGTCCGGCAGGTGCAGATCGAGCAGCAGCAGGTCCACCGGCGTACGGTCCAGCAGGCGCCGCGCCTCCGCGCCCGTGTGCGCCTTTCCGACCGCGACGAAGCCCGGCACCCGCCCGACGTACATGACATGCGCGTCCGCGGCCACCGGATCGTCCTCGACGACCAGCACTCTGATGGGCTCACCGCCCGGTACTTCAGGCACTTCCGTCATCCCTCGCCTCCTGGCACCGCCGTCGCCCGCCGCAACGGCAGCCGCACCACGAACTCGGCCCCGCCCCCTTCCGCCTCCGCCACCGACAGCGTCCCCTCGTGCCGGTGCACGGCCTGCCGGACCAGGGCGAGACCAAGACCACGCCCCCCGGGACCCGACGGCTTCGTCGAGAAGCCCCGCTCGAAGACCAGGGAGGCGTGGGCAGGATCCACCCCCGCGCCCGTGTCCGCCACCCTCAGGAGCAACTCGTCTCCCCTCGTGCACGCGGTCACCGTGACCCGCGCCGGCACGCTGCCCTGCGCCGCGTCCACCGCGTTGTCGATGAGGTTGCCGAGGATGGTGACCAGGTCGCGGGCCGGCAGCGACCGGGGGAGCAGTCCGTCGTCGAGACCGCTGTCCTGCGACACCACCAGCTCCACGCCCCGCTCGTTCGCCTGGGCCGTCTTGCCCAGCAGCAGCGCCGCGAGGACCGGTTCGCTCACCGCCGCCACCACCTGGTCCGTCAGCGCCTGGGCAAGCTCCAGCTCCGCCGTCGCGAACTCGACCGCCTCCTCGGCCCGGCCCAGCTCGATCAGCGAGACCACGGTGTGCAGCCGGTTCGCCGCCTCGTGCGCCTGCGAGCGCAGCGCCTGGGTGAAGCCCCGCTCGGAGTCCAACTCGCCCATCAGGGACTGGAGTTCGGTGACGTCCCGGAGGGTCACGACCGTGCCCCGGCGTTCCCCGCCGGACACCGGTGAGGTGTTGACCACCAGCACCCGTGACGCCGTCAGATGCACCTCGTCCACCCGGGGCTCGGAGGCCAGCAGCGCCCCCGTCAGCGGGGCCGGCAGGCCCAGCTCCGCCACCGACCTGCCCACCACGTCCCCCGGCACCCCGAGCAGCTCCCGCCCGCCGTCGTTGATCAGCGCCACCCGGTACTGCCCGTCCAGCATCAGCAGCCCCTCGCGCACCGCGTGCAGCGCCGCCTCGTGGTAGTCGTGCATCCGGCTGAGCTCGGCCGCGTTCATGCCATGGGTGTGGCGGCGCAGGGAGGCGTTGATGACGTACGTGCCCACCGCGCCCAGCAGCAGCGCTCCGGCCGCCGCCGAGAACAGGGCCGTGACCTGGTCCTGGACCCGCTTGCTGATCGCCTCGACCTTGATGCCCGCGCTGACCAGCCCGATGATCTCGTCGCCGTCCTCGATCGGGGTGACCGCCCGCACGGACGCGCCCAGCGTGCCGGTGTACGTCTCGGTGAACGTGTCGCCCGCCAGGGCCTTCGCCGTGTTGCCCCGGAAGTGCAGGCCGATCTGGTCCTCGTCCGGGTGGGTCCAGCGGATGCCCTCCGGATTCATGATCGTCACGAAGTCGACCTCCGTGTCCTTCATGACGCGCAGGGCGTACGGCTGGAGCTCGGCGGTCGGGTTCGCCGTACGGATGGCCGAGCGCACGGACGGGGAGTCGGCGACCGAGCGGGCCACCGCCGTGGCCTGGCGGCCCGCGGCCTCCTCGGCCTGGGTGCGGTCGCTGACGTACGTGAACAGCGCGTACCCGGCCACGAGCACCGCTATGAGCACGGCCTGCATGGCGAAGAGCTGGCCGGCCAGGCTGCGGGGTCTCGGCACACGGACGGGAATGCGCATGTCGTCAGTGTGCCTCCCGTGTTAAGCGCGAACTAAATGAACGTAAGGGTGACCGCCCTCACAGCCCCGGAGATAGTCACTGCATTCCCCTTATCTCCCCGGACGTGAGCCGCACGCCGGTGATGCCGACGAAGACGTCAAGGAGGGCAGCCGTGGCCGCCAGCAGCACCCCCAGAACGGCACCTGCCGCACCCGCTGGGAAGCGGGACCGCACCCACTATCTCTACATCGCCGTCATCGCGGCGGTGGCGCTCGGCATCGCCGTCGGTCTGATCTGGCCCGACCTCGGCGTCGAGCTCAAGCCACTCGGTACCGGCTTCGTGAGCCTGATCAAGATGATGATCTCCCCGATCATCTTCTGCACGATCGTCCTCGGTATCGGCTCCGTACGGAAGGCCGCCAAGGTCGGCGCGGTCGGCGGTATCGCCCTCGGCTACTTCCTGGTGATGTCGCTGGTCGCGCTGAGCATCGGCCTCGTCGTCGGCAACATCCTGCACCCGGGCGACGGACTGCACCTGACCGACGCGATCAAGGCCACCGGCCACGACCAGGTCTCCGACGAGGCACTGCCGCCGGTCGAGTTCGTCCTGTCGATCATCCCGACGACGTTCCTGTCCGCCTTCACCGAGGGCCAGGTCCTGCAGACCCTGCTGGTCGCCCTGCTCGCCGGCTTCGCGCTGCAGGCCATGGGCGACGTCGGCCAGCCGGTGCTGCGCGGCATCGAGCACATCCAGCGGCTCGTGTTCCGCATCCTCGCCATGGTGATGTGGGCCGCCCCGATCGGTGCCTTCGGCGCCATCGCCGCGGTCGTCGGCTCGGCCGGTCTGGACGCGCTCAAGAGCCTCGCGGTCCTGATGCTCGGCTTCTACACCACCTGCTTCCTGTTCGTCTTCATCGTGCTGGCGACGCTGCTGCGGGTCGTCTCCGGGCTCAACATCCTCTCGCTGTTCAAGTACCTCGCCCGTGAGTTCCTGCTCATCCTGTCCACCTCCTCCTCCGAGTCCGCGCTGCCGCGCCTCATCGCGAAGATGGAGCACCTGGGCGTCAGCAAGCCCGTCGTCGGCATCACCGTCCCGACCGGCTACTCCTTCAACCTCGACGGCACCATGATCTACATGACCATGGCGTCCCTCTACATCGCCGACGCCCTCGGTACGCCGATGTCCATCGGTGAGCAGATCCCGCTGCTGCTCTTCCTGCTCCTCGCCTCCAAGGGCGCGGCGGGCGTCAGCGGCGCCGGTCTGGCCACGCTGGCCGGTGGTCTGCAGTCCCACAAGCCGGCCCTGGTGGACGGCGTCGGCCTGATCGTCGGCATCGACCGCTTCATGAGCGAGGCCCGCGCCCTGACGAACTTCGCGGGCAACGCGGTCGCCACCGTCCTGGTCGGCACCTGGACCAAGGAGATCGACAAGGACCGCGTCCGGCAGGTGCTCGCCGGGGAGCTGCCCTTCGACGAGAAGACCCTGCTCGACGAGGGCGAGACGGTCACCGGCGGCGAGGTGCCCGAGCCCCGTGAAGAGGGCGAGAAGGAACTCGCCAAGGCCTGACGGGCCGCACCCCGACGCAACACCCTTCGCAGGACCCTTCGCAGGACCCCCCGAACCCCGGGTGTCCGGCCCCGCCTGAACCGGGGCCGGACACCCGGACAAGGCCCGGGCGGCTGAGTGCTCCCCCGTAGCTCAGCCGCCCGGCTTCTTTTTGTGCCCGCAACGATGCGGGGAGCAGCGCTCTTGCCTTGACGTCGGCGTCAAGTCGTACGTTCGTACGCATGCGAATCGGCGAGCTGGCCGCACGGGCCGGGACCACCACGCGGACGCTGCGGTACTACGAGTCGCGGGGGCTGCTGCCCGCGCGGCGCGGGGAGAACGGCCACCGGACCTACGACGAGGACGACCTGAAGCTGCTGCGGCAGATCAGGACGCTGCAGGACTTCGGGTTCGACCTGGAGGAGACCCGGCCGTTCGTGGAGTGTCTGCGGGCCGGTCACCCCGAGGGCGACTCGTGCCCGGCGTCGCTCGCGGTCTACCGGCGCAAGCTGGACGAGCTTGACGCGCTGATCGGGGAACTGCGGTCGATCAGGGCCCGGATCGGAGTGCGGCTGGCCACGGCCGGGGGCGAACCACCGTTGTGCGAACTGGGAGGGCAGGAGCTGTGATCGAAGTGAACGGTGTGGACGGTGTGGCCGCGGTGACGGACGCGGACTTCGCGTCGGAGGTACTGGGGGCGGATCTGCCGGTGCTGGTGGAGTTCACCGCCGACTGGTGTCCGCCGTGCCGGCAGATGGCGCCGGTGCTGAAGGCGCTCGCCTTCGAGGAGGGGGACCGGCTGAAGGTGGTGCAGCTGAACGTGGACCACAATCCGGAGACGACCAATGCCTACAAGGTGCTGTCGATGCCGACGTTCATGCTGTTCCGGGGCGGTGAGCCGGTGAAGGCGATGGTGGGCGCCCGCCCGAAGCGCCGCCTCCTCGAGGAGCTGTCGGACGTGCTCTGACCCGTCTCCAGCCCGCCTCTCACCCGTCTCCGACCTGGTGCGATGCAAAAGAAATCCCCCGGGCGATTGCGCTCGGGGGATTTCTGTGCGTATATTCATTGGTTCGTGACTTCGGGATTATCGAGTCACAAAAAAATTCAGTGAGCACAGTATATCCGGGCGGGAGCGGAATTGTCAAACACCGGCTTTCCAGACAGTGAATTGCGGCGCGAGCAGGAATTCATCGACCGCCTGTACGCCCGTGTGGACGCCCTGCGCGGTGACACCGAGGCCTCCGTCGGCGACGCGCTCGCCCAGGGCAGCACGCCCAGGCAGGCCCGACTGGAGCGGGACATCCTGGTCGCCGAGCGCTCGGGGCTGCTGGCCGCGCTCAACGCCGTGGAGGGCTCGCTCTGCTTCGGCCGGATCGACCTCTCCCCCACTCTCGAATCCGCTCGAGCGGGGGGACCCCCATCGGGCGTCAGCCACCACATCGGCCGGATCGGGCTGCGCGCCGACGACACCGACCGCACCCCGATGCTGATCGACTGGCGCGCGGACGTGGCCCGCCCGTTCTACCTGGCCACCGGCCACACCCCGCTCGGCCTGCGCCGCCGCCGGCACCTGGCCACCGAGGGCCGCCGGGTCACCGCCCTGCACGACGAGATCCTCGACCTCGGCGACCGCGAGCGCACCGGCCACGAGGACCCCGCAGGCGACGACGTCCTGCTCGCCGCGCTGGACGCCGCGCGCACCGGCCGGATGCACGACATCGTGCAGACCATCCAGGCCGAGCAGGACGAGATCATCCGCGCCCCGCACCGGGGCGTCCTCGTCGTCGAGGGCGGCCCCGGCACCGGCAAGACCGCCGTCGCCCTGCACCGCGCCGCCTACCTCCTCTACGAGCACCGCGAACTCCTCGCCAAACGCGCCGTCCTCATCGTCGGCCCCAACCCCGCCTTCCTCGGCTACATCGGCGAGGTGCTGCCCTCCCTCGGTGAGACGGGCGTGCTGCTCGCGACGGTCGGCGAACTGTTCCCCGGCGTGCGGGCGACGGCCACGGACACCCGCGAGGCCGCCGCGGTCAAGGGCCGCGCCGACATGGCGGACGTGCTCGCCGAGGTCGTCCGCGACTGGCAGTCGCTGCCCGATCCGGTGATCGCGATCGAGCACGACCGGGAGGTCCTGATGCTCGACGACGGCCTGGTGAAGGTCGCCCGCGAGCGCACCCGGGCCGCGCGACTGCCGCACAACGTGGCCCGGGAGCACTTCGAGGGCCACATCCTCAACACCCTCACCGAGCTGTACGCCGAACGCGTCGGCACCGACCCCTACGACGGCTCCAGCCTCCTCGACGCCTCCGACATCACGCAGATCCGCGACGAGCTCGCCGAGAACCCCGAGGTGTGGGCCGCCGTCGACCAGCTGTGGCCGCGGCTGACCCCGCAGCGCCTGGTCGCCGACTTCCTCGCCGACCCCGTCGGCCACCTCCCCGACGAGGACGCGGCCGCCGTACGGCGCCCCGTGACCCGGGCCTGGACCGTGGCCGACGTACCGCTGCTCGACGAGGCCGCCGAACTGCTCGGCGTGGACGAGCGGGTGGCGCGGGCGCGCGCGGAACGGGAGCGCGAGACGCAGGTGGCGTACGCGCAGGGCGTGCTCGACGTGTCGTACGCCTCCCGGACCTACGAGTTCGAGGACAAGCAGGACGACGATCCGGACGCCTCCGAGGTGCTGTCCGCGCACGACATCATCGACGCCGAACGGTTCGCCGAGCGGCAGGAGGAGGACGACCACCGCAGCGCCGCCGAGCGCGCCGCCGCCGACCGGACCTGGGCGTTCGGGCACATCATCGTCGACGAGGCGCAGGAGCTGTCCCCGATGGCCTGGCGGCTGCTCATGCGGCGCAGCCCCACCCGCTCGATGACCCTGGTCGGCGACCCCGCGCAGACCGCCGAGGCGGCCGGCGTCGGCTCCTGGGCGAAGATCCTCCAGCCGTACGTCGAGGACCGCTGGGAGCACACCCGCCTCGGCGTCAACTACCGCACCCCCGCCGAGATCATGGAGGTCGCCGCGGCCGTCGTACGCGCCGAGAACCCGGACTTCGAGCCGCCGAGTTCGGTACGGTCCACCGGCGTACGGCCCTGGGCGCGCGCCACCGACGACCTGCCCGGCGCCGTCGCCGAGGCGGTGGAGGAGCTGACGCCCGCCGAGGGCCGGCTCGCCGTCATCGCCCCGCGCCACCTGCACCGCAGGCTGGCCGCCAGGCTGGACGGGGTCACGGCGGGCGCCGAGCCGGATCTCACCCGGACCGTCGTCCTGCTCGACCCCCGCCAGTCCAAGGGCCTCGAATTCGACTCGGTCCTGGTGGTCGAACCGGGCCTCTACGGCACCAGCGACCTCTACGTCGCCCTCACCCGGGCCACCCAGCGACTCGGCGTGGTCCATACCAAGGGGCTGCCGAAGGCGCTGGTGACAGCCCTGGTGACGGACCTGACGTAACGCGGGATCACCAAGACGTAACAGTTCGTGCCGTGATCACTGCGTGTGCACGACCGGTGCGGTAAGCGTTGCCGTATGGAAGCCCAGCCCCACGCCACCGCACCGGCCGACAGCCCCACCCTCGGCTCGCTGGCCGTCCAGCCGCTGCTCACCGCGGAGTTCGACGCCGACCCCGGCGCGGTGTACCGGCGGCTGCGGGCCACCTACGGCCCGGTGGCGCCCGTCGGCCTCATGGGCGTACCGGTGTGGCTGGTCCTGGACTACCGGGAGGTCCTGGAGGTCCTGAAGAACGAGAGCCGGTGGCGGCGGGACGTACGGCACTGGAGGGCGCGGGCGCAGGGCGAACTGCCGCACGACTGGCCGCTCCTCGCGGGCTACGAGGTACGCCAGATGATGTTCATGGACGACGAGGAGCACCGCGCCGCCCGCCGCACCCACCACGCGGCCCTGCGCCCCTTCCAGGACCCCAAGAGCCCCGTCGGCTGGGAACTGCGCCAGGCCGTCGCCCGCTACGCCGACGAACTGGTCGCCCTGCTCGCCGCCGAGTCGGGCCGCACCGGCCACTGCGACCTCGGCGCCCAGTACACCCGGCCGCTGCTGCTGATGGTCACCACGAAACTCTTCGGCTGCCCGGTCGACCTCGGCGACGAACTCGTCATGGACCTGTGGCGGATGCTGGACGGCGGCCCCGACGCGGGCCCCGCCACCGGCCGGGCACTGGCCGCCTTCACCCGCCTCGCCGCCCACCGCCGCGCCCGCCCCGGCGACGACCTCACCTCGTACTTCATGCTCGCCGACCCGGAACTCTCCGACGAACAGCTCGGCCGGGAGCTGTTCATGAACGCCGTCTACCTCAACGACATCACCGGCAACATGGTCCTCAACACCCTGCTGGAGGTGCTGCGCGGCAACGCCACGGTCCGCCGCAGCCTGTCGGCGGGCCAGCTCGGCGAGACCGTCAACCGGGCCGCCCTCGCCAACCCTCCGGTCGCCAACATGTGCTTCCGCTTCGCGGCGAGGGACGTGCGGCTCGGCCGGTTCTGGATCCGCGCGGGCGACATCGTCTCCCCCTCCTCGGCCGCCGCCCACCAGGACCTGCTGGCCATCGGCGCCTCCACGATGGTCGGCTCCACCGTCTCCACCCGCGCCCACCTCGGCTGGGGAGCGGGCCCCCACCAGTGCCCGAGCGCGGCCCGCGAACTCGGCGCCCTGATCGTCACCACCGCCGTCGGCCGCGTCTTCGACCACTTCACCCAGGCCGAACTCACCCTCCCGCCCGACCAGTTGCCCTGGCGCTCGGGCCCGGTGGTCCGGGGCCTGAAGGTCCTCCCGGTCCGCTACGAGCTGTCCGACGACGCCCACGCACTCCACCGCCCCGACCCGGACCGGCTCCCCGCCGCCCCTCACCAGGAGAGCCAGGCGAGGGGCCTGCTGGCGGCGCTGCGCCGGCTGATGTTCGGCGGCAAGAAAGAAAGCTAGGCCGGTCGCAGCCACACCGTCGCGAGTGGCGGCAGCGTCAGCCGGACGCTCGCCGGGCGGCCGTGCCACGGCTGGGGCTCCGGCTTCACCGGGTCGGACCGGACGACGCCGCTGCCGCCGTACCGCTCGCCGTCGGTGTTGAGGACCTCGTGCCACGCCGGGATGTCGTCGGGGACGCCGAGCCGGTAGTCGTGGCGGACGACGGGGGAGAGGTTGGAGACGGCCAGGACAGGGGCGCCCTCGGCGTCGTGGCGCAGGAAGGCGAAGACGTTGTCGTCGGCGGCGTCCCCGACCACCCACTCGAAGCCCGCCGGGTCGGTGTCCCGCTGCCACAGCGCGGGCGCGGCCCGGTAGGCCGTGTTGAGGTCGCGGACCAGGTCGCGCACCCCACGGTGGTCGGGCTCGGCCCCGTACGCCGAGTCCAGCAGCCACCAGTCCGGCCCGTGCGCCTCCGACCACTCCGCGCCCTGGGCGAACTCCTGCCCCATGAAGAGGAGCTGTTTGCCGGGGTGCGCCCACATGAAGCCCAGGTAGGCCCGTAGGTTGGCGCGCTGCTGCCACCAGTCGCCGGGCATCTTCGACACCAGGGAGCGCTTGCCGTGCACGACCTCGTCGTGGGAGATCGGCAGGACGTAGTTCTCGCTGTACGCGTACACCATCGAGAAGGTCATCTCGTGGTGGTGGTACTTGCGGTGCACGGGCTCATGCGCGATGTACTGCAGCGAGTCGTGCATCCAGCCCATGTTCCACTTCAGGCCGAAGCCCAGCCCGCCGAAGCCGCTCGGGCCGCGGTGGTGGGTGGCCCGGGTGACACCGTCCCAGGCGGTCGACTCCTCGGCGATCGTCACGACCCCCGGGTTGCGCCGGTACACCGTCGCGTTCATCTCCTGGAGGAAGGCGACGGCGTCCAGGTTCTCCCGCCCGCCGTGCTCGTTCGGCGTCCACTGGCCCGGCTCGCGCGAGTAGTCGAGGTACAGCATCGAGGCGACGGCGTCCACCCGCAGCCCGTCGATGTGGAACTCCTCGCACCAGTACACCGCGTTGGCCACCAGGAAGTTGCGCACCTCGCGCCGCCCGAAGTCGAACTCCAGCGTCCCCCAGTCGGGGTGGGCGGCGCGCAGGGGGTCCTCGTGCTCGTACAGCGGCCGTCCGTCGAACTCCGCCAGCGCCCACTCGTCGCGCGGGAAGTGCGCGGGCACCCAGTCCATGAGGACGCCGATGCCTGCTTGGTGCAGCGCGTCGACCAGGTGCTTGAAGTCGTCGGGGGTGCCGAGCCGGGCCGTGGGCGCGTAGAAACCGGTGACCTGGTAACCCCAGGAGCCGCCGAAGGGATGCTCGGCGACCGGCATCAGCTCGACATGCGTGAAGCCCAGATCCCTGACATAGGAGGGGAGTTGATCAGCAAGTTGGCGGTACGTCAGACCGGGTCGCCAGGAGGGGAGATGGACCTCGTAGACCGAGAACGGCGCCTCGTGCACGGGTATCCCGCCCCGCCCCGCCAGCCACTCCTCGTCACCCCACTCGTAGCGCGAGGCGTGCACGATCGACGAGGTCGCCGGCGGCACCTCCGTGCGCCGGGCCAGCGGATCGGCGCGCAGGGTGTGCGAGCCGTCCGGGCGGGCGATGTCGAACTTGTACAGCTCACCCTCGCCGACCCCCGGCACGAACAGCTCCCACACCCCGGACGAGCCCAGCGAACGCATCGGATGCCCGGTGCCGTCCCAGAAGTTGAAGGACCCGGCCACCCGCACCCCGCGCGCGTTCGGCGCCCACACCGAGAACCGGGTGCCGGTCACGCCCTCGTGGACCGTCGGGTGCGCGCCGAGCACCGTCCACAGCTCCTCGTGCCGGCCCTCGCCGATCAGATGCAGGTCCAGGTCGCCCAGCGTGGGCAGGAAGCGGTACGCGTCCTCGGTCTCCAGGGTCGTGCCCTCGTACTCCACCAGCAGCCGGTACGCCGGGACCTCCGTCAGCGGCAGCAGCACGGAGAAGAAACCGTCCCCGTCGTCGTGCAGCTCCGCCCGCAGCCCGCCCGCGACGACCGTGACCGACCGCGCGTACGGCCTCAGGGCACGGAAGGCGATCCCGCCGGACACCGGGTGCGCGCCCAGCACGGCGTGCGGATCGTGATGCGTGCCGTGCAGCAGGCGCTCGCGGTCGACGGCGTCCGGGGAGGAGGAGAAGGCCTGCGCCGGCGGTTCCGCCGGAGGTTTCCCCTTCCTCCCGTTCTTCCCGGCGGCCTTCTTGCCCTTCTTCGGGGGAGTCACGTGCGGGGCCTCCTCAAGGCAGATCGGGTGCGGCGAGGCGGTGTATCGCGGACAGCGGGACGGGCAGCCAGTCGGGGCGGTGCCGGGCCTCGTAGACGACCTCGTAGACCGCCTTGTCCGTCTCGAAGGCCCGCAGCAGCACCGGATCCGTGCGCGGATCGCGGCCCGCCGCCTCGGCGTACCCCGAGCAGTACGCCGCCCGGCAGGCGTGCGCCCAGCCGGGCGCAGGCCGCTCGCACGAGTGTGCCGCGTAGTCGAAGGACCGCAGCATGCCCGCCACGTCCCGCACCGCCGGCTGCGGCATCCTGCGCTCGGCCGGTGGCCGGGCCGGCTCGCCCTCGAAGTCGATCAGCGACCACTGTCCGGACGGCGCCTGCAGACACTGCCCGAGATGCAGATCGCCGTGCACGCGCTGCGCGGTCCACGTGTGCCCCTCGGCCGCCAGGTCCGCCAGCGCGGTGAAGGCCGTGCGCAGCGCGGGCGCGTACGGCCGCAGCGCCGGCACCGCCTGCGCCGCCGCCTCCAGCCGTACGACCATCCCGTCGACCATCGGCCGTATCTGCGCCGGTCCGAGCGTCACCGTGGGCAGCGCGCGGGCGAGCGCCCCGTGCACCTCGGCGGTGGCCCGCCCCAGCGCCCGCGCCTCCGCGCCGAAGTCCTCCCCCTTCGCCAGCTCCCGCAGCGCCAGCTCCCAGCCGTCCGTCGCGCCCTGCACATAGGGCTGGAGCACCCCGAGGACGTACGCGTCGGTGTCGACGTCCATCTCCATCCAGGCCGTCGGCGCGGGCACCCGGGGGCAGCCCTCGCGGGCCAGCGCCAGCGGCAGCTCCAGGTCGGGATTGACGCCGGGCGCGACCCGGCGGAACAGCTTCAGAATGAACGTATCTCCGTAGACGACGGACGAGTTCGACTGCTCGGCGGTGATCAGGCGCGGGACCAGACCCGACCGGATCTCCTGCTCCGGGTCGCCTTCGCAGCGCAGGGCGCCGATCCGGGCCCGGGAGCGCAGCGCCTCCAGCAGCAGCTCGGCGGGCCGGGTGTCGTACAGGGCGTCGTACACGGTCCGCCCGGCGAGCGGCCCGTCGGTCACATGGCCGATCAGCGCGGGCGCCAGCCGGGGCGGGAGGGCCTCGCGCACGCCGATCAGCAGCTGGTAGCGGTCGCCGGGGCCGTCCGGCTGGTGGGCGCGCAACAGCAGGTGGTACAGGCCGAGCCGGGCGCCGGCCGGCAGCAGCTCGGTGGCCGCGACCAACGAGAACCCGGTGACCGGACGCCCCTTGCCGGCGAACCAGCGCTGCCGGGGGAGCCACTCCCGCAGCAGCGGGTCCAGTGATGCGAGGAGGTGGGGGCTGGTCGTGCCGGAACCGCCGGAACGTGTGACAGTCTTCGCCATGGCGCCACATTCCTTTCCCCGGGTGGTCGGGGTGTTACTGATGCGTGCCCCGGGCGGGACGGGGGAAACCGCCCCGCCGCCGGGCTTCTAGGCGGCTTCCCTGCGGAGCCGGAACCAGTAGAAGCCGTGTCCCGCCAGGGTGAGCAGGTAGGGCAGCTCGCCGATGGCCGGGAAGCGCACCCCGCCGAACAGCTCGACCGGGTGGCGCCCGTTGAACCGGCTCAGGTCCAGTTCCGTGGGCTGTGCGAAGCGCGAGAAGTTGTGCACGCACAGCACCAGGTCGTCCTCGTAGTCGCGCAGGAACGCGAGTACGGCCGGGTTGGTGGAGGGCAGTTCGGTGTACGTCCCGAGACCGAAGGCCGGGTTCTGCTTGCGGATCTCGATCATCCGGCGCGTCCAGTGCAGCAGCGAGGAGGGCGACGACATGGACGCCTCGACGTTGGTGACCTGGTAGCCGTAGACGGGGTCCATGATGGTCGGCAGATAGAGCCGCCCGGGGTCACTGGAGGAAAAACCCGCGTTACGGTCCGGTGTCCACTGCATCGGGGTGCGGACGGCGTCGCGGTCGCCGAGCCAGATGTTGTCGCCCATGCCGATCTCGTCGCCGTAGTAGAGGATCGGCGAGCCGGGCAGCGACAGGAGGAGAGCCGTGAACAGCTCGATCTGGTTGCGGTCGTTGTCCAGCAGGGGAGCGAGGCGGCGGCGGATGCCGATGTTGGCGCGCATCCGCGGGTCTTTGGCGTATTCCGCGTACATGTAGTCGCGTTCCTCGTCCGTGACCATTTCGAGGGTGAGCTCGTCGTGGTTGCGGAGGAAGATGCCCCACTGGCAGTTGGACGGAATGGCGGGCGTCTTGGCGAGGATCTCCGAGACCGGGTAGCGGGATTCCCGTCGTACGGCCATGAAGATGCGCGGCATGACGGGGAAGTGGAACGCCATGTGGCATTCGTCGCCGCCGGAGGCGTAGTCGCCGAAGTAGTCGACGACGTCCTCGGGCCACTGGTTGGCCTCCGCCAGGATCACCGTGTCCGGGTAGTGGGCGTCGATCTCCTTGCGGACCCGTTTGAGGAACTCATGGGTTGCCGGAAGGTTTTCGCAGTTGGTGCCCTCCTGCGCGTACAGATACGGCACCGCGTCCAGCCGGAACCCGTCGATGCCGAGGTCCAGCCAGAACCGCAGCGCCGAGATCATCTCCTCCTGCACGGCCGGGTTCTCGTAGTTGAGGTCGGGCTGGTGGGAGAAGAAGCGGTGGAAGAAGTACTGCTTGCGGACGGGGTCGAAGGTCCAGTTGGAGACCTCGGTGTCGACGAAGATGATGCGGGCGTCGCCGTACTGTTTGTCGTCGTCGGCCCACATGTAGTAGTCGCCGTAGGGCCCGTCGGGGTCCTTTCTCGACTCCTGGAACCACGGGTGCTGGTCGCTGGTGTGGTTCATGACGAAGTCGATGATCACGCGCATGCCCCGCTGGTGGGCGGCGTCCACGAACTCCACGAAGTCCGCGAGGTCGCCGAATTCGGGGAGGACGGAGGTGTAGTCGGAGACGTCGTACCCGCCGTCGCGGAGCGGGGACTTGAAGAAGGGCGGCAGCCAGAGGCAGTCGACACCGAGCCATTGCAGGTAGTCGAGTTTGGCGGTGATGCCCTTGAGGTCGCCGACGCCGTCGCCGTTGCTGTCCTGGAAGGAGCGGACGAGGACTTCGTAGAAGACGGCGCGTTTGAACCAGTCGGGGTCGCGGTCCTTGGCGGGGGTGTCCTCGAACGTGTCCGGAACGGGCTCGTTGACGATCATCGTGTGGGTGACCCTCCGATCTGCGGGTTGGACGGTCGCAGGACGGTGAGGACGTGCGCGGGCCGGGTGCCCGGTTCCAGGCGCACGTAGTTGGCCCTGCCCCAGTGATAGGTCTCGCCGGTGAGCTGATCGCACACCGGCACCGACTCGTGCCAGTCCAGGCCGAGTTGCGGCATGTCCAACGAGACCGTCGCCTCCTGGGTGTGGTGGGGGTCGAGACTGACGACCACCAGAACCGTGTTCGAACCGCTCTTCTTCGAGTAGGCGATCACCTCTTCCTTGTCGGTGTGGTGGAAGCGCAGATTGCGCAGGGCGTGCAGGGCGGGGTTGGCCCGCCGGATCTCGTTGAGGCGGGTGATGAGGGGCGCCAGCGTGTCGGGGGTGTCCCAGTCGCGTGGCCTGAGCTGGTATTTCTCGGAGTCGAGGTATTCCTCGCTGCCGGGGCGCAGGGGGGTGTTCTNGCAGAGTTCGTAGCCGCTGTAGATGCCCCAGGTGGGGGAGAGGGTGGCGGCGAGGACGGCGCGGACGGCGAAGGCGGGCTTGCCGCCGTGCTGGAGGTAGGCGTGGAGGATGTCGGGGGTGTTGGCGAAGAGGTTGGGCCGCATGTAGGAGGCGGTGTCGCCCGAGAGGTCGGTGAGGTACTCGGTCAGTTCCTGTTTGGTGTTGCGCCAGGTGAAGTAGGTGTAGGACTGCTGGAAGCCGATCTGGGCGAGGG